>NZ_JADBVE010000222.1:0-49419 GCF_020245285.1 Microcystis sp. M31BS1 | reverse complement strand
GTCTAAAAAAGTAATCGATTCCCTATCTAAATAATCGATCAATTGAGGAAAAAATAACTCAATAAATTCGACAAAAAAGGTGGAGATTAACTCCTTAAATAAGCGGTCATGGTCAATATTATTAGTCATGTAATGTCATCTTAACTAATCTGAGCGATGAATGACTACTCGTCCCTATTGTATTCTGAAAAGTCGGTTTTGGCAACGGATTATTATGACCTTACCCCCTTAACCTACGAGGAGAGGGGGATGCTTCCCGCAAAAAACCCCACAGAAAACGGGTTTCTTGAAGAAACCCGTTTTCTCGATAAGAAATTAATTACATTTTCGCTAGATTTAACCTTAAAGTGATTAACAAGCGCAGACATTCCACTAACCGATCACAAAAAAAAACTGGAGCGAGCGCTTTTCGCCACCCCAGTGCTGTCACGGAATTCAATTCTGTATCTAAATTAACACATTATTGGCAGCAAGCATGATTAAGGAAATTGGAAATTTTTCCCAAAGGGGTTTCCAAAGGCTGTTACCTTGACTGACAGGGGATTTCGAGCCTGATAAAGCCAAAGTTTTGGGAGTCTATCCTCGAAAATTAAACTTCGGCGCTGAGATGTTCCCCCAGATGAACGGTTTTCACCCATTTTAAACGTTTAGGACGCAAAGCCATCCGTAGGCTGACACTGGGAATAATAATAAACCAGTGCATCATATAAATCATGCCGCGAATGGTTTGAGCCAGGATGTCCAAACCGAGAGCAAAAGTGAATTTTTTACCCGTATTGACTCGGATTAATCCTGTCACCATCCCCCAGAGAGAAAGGGAAAGAGCCAAACCAGTTAAAGGCGTTAAAATCGGGGCTTGATGCTGGGTAATTGTGATTAAAAGATCGGGAATAGCGGCCGCAGGTAAGATATATTGAACGAGCAAAAAAGCAATTAAATCAAACTTTTTCGGCCAAGGCATGGGAGACTTTAAAATTGCTTTCCAATAGTCGAGATAACGCTGAAAACCACCCTCGGCCCAACGATTGCGCTGATGCCATAAAGCGATCGCAGTTGTCACCCCTTCTTCCGCTACTGCGGGAAAATTTAAGACATTAATTTTCCAATTATCAATATGGAGACGAATAGTTAAATCAAGATCGTCGGTGATCGTTTGTTCATTCCAACCCCCGCAACGATTTAAGGCACTACGACGGACAAATTGACCATTTCCGCGCAATTCTCCGATCCCTCCCACTGCGATCCGTTGCTGTTGGAAACAGCTATCAAAGATCATTTCTACCGCTTGTCCTTTGGTCCAGAAGTTTTCGGCAGCATTGGCGATCGCTTTTCGCACCTGTACCGCACCCACTTCTCGATCGTCGAACATTGGGACCACATGACGCAGTAAATCGGAGGATAATCCCGCATCCGCATCGAATACGCCGATAATTTCCCCGTTAGTCAGGGATAAAACCTGATTCAAGGCGCCAGATTTGCCACCTCCGGCATTAGCAGGACGATGGAGAATTTTTAATTGGGGATATTCTAAAGCAAGGCGATCAAGAATTGCACCGGTGTTATCGGTACTATAGTCATCGACGATCCAAACTTCTAACTTATCTTGGGGATAGTCTAGATGACAGAGATAATTAACCAGCTTCGTGATTACAGTTTCTTCATTTTTGGCCGCTACTAAGAGGGACACCCTGGGGACAGAGGCTAAATCCCAATCTGGCAAAGGAATTGGCGGCGTTTCTGGTTTCGTGAACAGCAGCCGCAAAGCTTGCCCCGATAGTACCATAGTTAAGGCGATAATTGCCCAATAACCCCAACTCAGCCAATGAAGTCCGATAATTATTGTCCAGATCGCCATGAGGCTAAAAGCCGCTTTCTGTCTGCGTCCCGATCGGCCTTGAAAAATTTCGCTCCTAAATTCCTCCTCCTCATCTTCGGGATCGGACCAGTCAGATAGGAGGGAACCAATCGGGTCTAATTCTTCGTTATCATCCTCTCGCGACCAATAATTTTCTGCCATAATCGACTCAGGTTAAGTAACTGTTCAAATAGAAGCTTATTTCTTGCTTTATCTTACCGAAAATTGTTAAAATTTTTAACGGAATCTTAAGTTTTTTCGGTAAAGAAACCCCAGTTTTTCAGGCTATTGGTTCCTTTTACCCGATAAATGCGCTTTTTCGGCTAAGATTGCTTTGTTTACATTCGTTGAGAAAATTTAACATTTATCCCCTATGTCAAACCTGCTCCTCTGTGTCGGACTGATTTGTGGCTCAATTATTTGGGTGGAGATCGTGCGTGATTGCTATCATGCTCTGGCCCACCATTGGCAGCCCCTTTATCGTCTGCACGTCTGGCATCATCGGGTTTTTCGTCCCGATCTGTCGGTAATGAGCGAGGAAATTTATCGTCGGGCGCACTGGTACAATGATGTACCGGAGGCCTTGGTGATGTTGGCTGCCAGTGTTTTACCGGTACTACTGGCCTACTCTTGGGGGTTCGATCGCCCTTGGTTGGGTTGGTTAGGTTCCCTTTATACTTTGGCTTTTCTCAGTACGGCGATCGGTCGAGGTTTAGGTATCGCCAATCTGGAGGAATTAACCGATTTAACCCATCGTCCGGGGGAATTTGAGAGTTTTCCCGCTCAATGGCGCGTTAATCGTACCTACCACTGGCGACACCATTTTGATAACCAAAAGGCTTATTATTGTGGCACTTTCACCTTTATGGATAAATTGATGGGGACGGCACTTTCTCTCAAGGGTAAAACGATCGCCATTACCGGAGCGAATGGAACTTTAGGGCGATCGCTGTTAAAGTACCTACAACTGAAGGGAGCCAAGGTGATCGCGCTCACTTCTGGGGAGAATGCGATCGCTCTTGAAATTAACGGCGAATCAGTACCCGTAAAAACCGTGAAATGGCAAATCGGCGAAGAAACGCAACTTGAGAACCTATTTAAGTCTGTAGATATACTGATTTTAAATCATGGCGTTAATGTCCACGGCCAAAGAACCCCAGAAGCGATCGAATTAGCCTACGAAGTGAATACTTTTTCCGTCTGGCGTTTAATGGAATTATTCTTCAAAACTGTCCGCACTAACGAGCAAATTGCCCGCAAGGAAGTCTGGGTGAATACCTCGGAAGCGGAGGTTAATCCTGCCTTTAGTCCCCTCTACGAACTCAGTAAACGAGCGATCGGTGATATGATTACCCTGCGTCGTTTAGATGCTCCCTGTGTGGTGAGAAAGCTAATTCTTGGCCCTTTTAAGAGTAATTTAAATCCTGTGGGTATTATGTCGGCCGATTGGGTGGCTAAACAGATTATCAAGGCGGTACAGAGGGATAGCCGCAATATTATTATTACTATTAATCCCTTGACTTTTATCACCTTCCCAATTAAAGAATTCTCTGTTTCTACCTACTTAAAACTATTTACTCGTTCCCCAAAAAATCGGGAAAATCCCTAACTATTTATCCTTAATCGGGGATTAAGACTATTTTTCCGCGCACTCTTTCCGATTCACTATAATTATGAGCTGCTGCCACCTGGGAAAAAGTATAGGTGCGATCGATTCTAACAGTTAATTTACCCGATTCGATCGCTTCTTTGAGAAATTGCCAGTCAGACGCTTGTGCTTGAGCAAAAAATATCAGTTTCCCTTTTTGGGGCAACCAAGCACCGAGATAATTTAAGAGGATAATTCCTGGATTTGGGAGGGTGGTTATATAGGTCCCTTGGGGTTTTAAAAGCTGACGACAGTGCCAAAAAGAAGACTTAGCCACAGCATCGAAGATTATATCATATTTCTGCTCAGTTTTTCTCCAATCTTCTTGGGTATAATCGATAACTTTATCTGCTCCTAAAGAGGTGACATAATCGATATTTTTACTACTACAAACTCCATCTACTTCCGCAGAGAAAATTTTCCCTATCTGCACAGCAAAGCTACCCACTCCTCCCGATGCACCATTAACTAAAATCCGATTTCCTGCTTTAATATTGCCAAAATCTCGCAAGACTTGCAAAGCGGTAGAAGCAGCTAAAGGGGTGGCAGCAGCTTCAATAAAGCTCTGATTAGGCGGTTTTTTAACTAATAGGGAAGCGGGAATAATTGCATATTCAGCATAGGTTCTACCGGGTAATTTATTGACAAAACCAAAAACCTCATCTCCGATCTGGAATTGTTCCACCTGACTGCCTTTTTCAACGATAATTCCACTATAATCAAAACCTAATTGCAGGGGAAATTTATTACCTGTGGCTATTTTGAGCATTCCCCGACGAATCTTCCAATCAATCGGATTAATTCCCGCTGCCATAATCTTAATTAAGACTTCTTTCCCTTGGGGAATTGGCTTTTCTATTTCGGTGTATTGGAGAACATTACTATCGCCATAGCGATTGATGATAATAGCTTTCATAATTAAGAAAAAAGTTGGTAAAATAGTAAAGGAGCAAAAGTAATGACCAAGAGAACAAAAATCCAAACTCGTCCCGCTAAAAGATTATAATCTTGCCCTAATCTTGACCAAGAATGACCAGCGATAAAATGACCGAACAGAAACTCAAACCCCACTGTTAATACTAACCAAATTAAACCGATAGTAATTGCTTGACCGGAGGATTCTAGACCCCAAAAATAGACAAGAGTGCCAATATAAAGACTAAAAAAGAGGATTCCTGTCAGGGTAGAAATTTGATGGGCGCGCAGTTCATCGAGATATTTTCCGTAGGTGGTTTCTCGGAGGATACCGTTACTAACTCCTATTACGATCATCGGTAGCCATAGGACAATGTAGCGACTAATCATAAGTTGTTGGTTTAGAACTCGCTCTAATTGGATTATAGCTATACTTGGCTGATAACTTGAGATATTTTCGTAAAAATTAATATTGTTACTTGCCTAAATTTTCAGCCAGATAATCAACTAGCTTTTTCACTGTTGTAAATTCTTGGCATTTTTCTTCTGAAAGTTCTAGATCAAATTCTTCTTCTAAAGTCATGATTAATTCAACTGTATCAAGTTCATCTCCTCCCCAATTTGAGACTAATAAACCATTACTACAAGAACCATAAGAACTATAAAAGCTAGAAGAACTATAACTACTGAGGGTTTCCTTAGATTTTAAATAAAATAGTTCATCATCAATATGTATCTCAGACTTTTCCACATCTAATTGATCACTAATTATCTCTTGAACTTTGATAAAAATTGCCAGTTTTCGTTCATTGTCTTGTGACGTTATTTTCTCGGTATCATCATTGTTTTTATCGTTAATAACAGCATTAGCTTTTTGTTCTGCTATTTTAATAGCTTTCTCTTCATTGATTCTCCTTGATTCCAATAGACTGGATTGACTGAAAAATAACTGATATCTCATAACTTCAATTCTAGAATTAATTAAGTTTCGTATTATATGAAATTCTACTTTATGACCACTTTCCTTGTAAATTCTTGTGGCTAAATCCCAAACAATCTGATCGCGGTTTGCTTCTAGCTGGTTTAATTTTTCTTCACTCAGAGATACCATATCATCCAAATACTGATTGATCATCATTGCCAGAATTTGCATCTCATAATTTTTGCTATCTTCATTCATTCGACTAGATCCTCTGCTGCAAAAAATCTCAACCATATTGTATCTTAAGATAAATACTTTTATAAAAAATCTAGGGGTGCATCTCACATTTGCAGAAATACCGACAATCAGCAATTATCGGTGACTCTTAGATGATTACAAATGTATCAGCATCTGGCTGTAAGCATCCCACCGAAAAGCTAATGCGCTCCGGGGTTTGGGTAGGGTTGATTCATGAATCAACCCTACCTTGAATCAACCCTACCTTGAATCAACCCTACCTTGAATCAACCCTACCTTGAATCAACCCTACCTTGAATCAACCCTACCTTGAATCAACCCTAGGGTATCGTCTCGGAGTCTCCCCAAATTGTTAATTTTTTTGGGGATTTAGCTACATCATCCGAAAAATGTCACACTAGAGGTAGGGGAGCGTCAACTATCAGTCATCAGCTTTCAGCAATTTTTGGCTATTTCCCCAGGGTATTGCTGGCAGCCGATGGGAAAAAAGATTAACTTCAACCCTGACGTTATCTGCTATCGAGGAGGCTAATTCTATGAATAATACGGAAACACTCTCAGTCGATCGGGATACCAACAAACTCTATAATAAAATTCTCGTGGCTGTGGATTATCAAGATGTCACTCCAGAGGTATTGAATACGGCTATTCTCTTAGCGAAAACCTACGCTAGTGAGTTGCGAATTGTTTATAGTCTGTCTAAACCTTTGACTCCCTACACGGAAACTTTTATTTATGGTAATCTGATCGGTTATGGTGGCGGTTATCCCCCCGATATGATCGCCTTAGAACAACAAATCACCGAAGAAATGCAAGCGGAATTACAAGCTTGGTTAAACGGTTTAGTCGATCGAGCTAAGGAGGATAATATCATAGCCCGGGCTGATTATTATATCGGTGATCCGGGCCAGAAAATTTGTCAAGTTGCCCAGCAAGAAGGGATAGATTTAATTATTGTTGGTCGTCACGGTCGATCGGGTTTATCTGAGTTAATCTTAGGTAGTGTCAGTAATTATGTAGTGCATCATGCTCCCTGTTCGGTTTTGGTAGTACACATCACTCATTAATTAGAAAGGGTTGAAATCCATTTTTTGCTGTCCATTGAATCGCACCATCTCTCCCCGTCCAGTAAGTCTTAATCCGGGCCTTTCTCAGTTGATTTCTGGCATTACGGGAGAGATTGTTGGTGACGGCGATCGCTGTTTGAGGTCGAATGGACTCTAACCATTGTTTATCTAGATTGCTTCCCTGCCATAATAACACTAGGGAGCTGAATTCTTGGGATAAATTAACGGGATTTTTCGGGTTGATAATCCAGAGCCAAGATTGATTTTTTACCTGAAATTTAAATAAATTTTTCTCGAGCAATTGTCCAGTAATTTCGCCGAGATTAAATTTTTCTAACTGGGATAAAGTAATAGTTTTTTTGATTGGTATGTCCTCACTGATAGTTGAGAATTGCGCCGAATTATTGACGGTTATTGCTCCTTGTATTTGATTAATTCCCTCCTGTCGCAAAAAAGGCAAAACTGTATAACGTGCTGTTGCGGGTTCCTCCCCATTAATTAAGAGAGTATTTCCTCGATTTTGAATAATTATTACCGGTTGCGATTTGGTGGCTAAAACTGTCACCTGAGTTAAAGTTAAATGCTGATAAATAATCGGTATTAAAATTAAAGTGAGGATAAATAAACCGATTAAATGCCACCGTTGACGAAACCAGATATTAAAGCAGATTAAGGTAAGGCAAATATAAATAATTAACATCACTCCTAAGGATAATTTACCTGTGGAGTAGGTACTAAAAGGAAGCAGACTAAAAAAGTTGGTAATTTGCAGTAATAACTCTAGAGGGTAATAGAGAATACTAGCACCGATACTGCCCAAAGGGGGATAAATTAAGCCTAAAAAGGCAGTAAAAACTCCTCCTAAACTAATCAGGGTAACTAGGGGAGTTGTGATAATATTAATGGGGATATTATAAAGAGCGATCGAGTTAAAGGTAAACATTAATAAAGGCATAGTCCAGAGAGTGGCAGCTAGACTAATAGCTATAGGTTCAGCGATTAAATTAGGGAAATAGTCAATTTTATTTTTCAGTAAGGGAACGGTAATAATTAATCCCAAAGTCGCTAAAAAACTTAACTGAAATCCTAAATCCCAAATCCAGAGAGGTTGCCATAATAATAGAATTGTAGCCGCTAGTAACAGGGAACCTAAACTATTAACTTGTCGATTATAAAGCAGACCAATTAATGCGCCAATTCCCATCAAAATCGCCCGCAGAACTGAAGGTTGTAACCCTGTTAAAGTGCCGTAAATTATTAAGATAGTAACGGCAATAGTGAACTGTTTTTTAGGGGATAAATTGCGAGTAACAGTTAAAACAAATCCCAACAAAATAGACACATGAAAGCCAGAAGCTGCTAAAATGTGAGCCAATCCAGTTTTAATAAATAAATCAGTGATTTTTGCTGGCAAATTAACCGCTTGTCGTCCGAGGGTAATCGAACTTAATAAAGTGCCTTTTTCTTGGCCTATTCCTTGAATTTGTGCCTCAACAATGCGCTGACGAATCTGCCAAACTCCCCAAGTCGGTGATTTTTTATTGATAATTATTTCCCCTTTTAAACCAGCAAAAGCACCCTGACGCGCTAGATAATTAGCAAAGTCAAAAGCATTGGGATTATTGGCACGACGGGGACGATAGAGTAATCCTTTAACTGTTATTTCTTGTCCGGGATAAACCTGATTTTCTGCTAGATTTGGTAGAGTAACGTAGAGTTTACCTGTGGATTTTTCCTTTGGTAAATTATTGAGGCTAAATTCCTTTACTTCTAACCAAAATTGTAAATTTTCTCGGCGATTGAGACGAATTTCTGATATAATACTGCCCGTGATTTTAATAGAGTTAACCACATTATTTTTTAAAAGATGACTGATATCGTTTGCGCTGGGGTAAGGAGTGCGAATTTCTAGATAAACAACGGCAAAGATAGCTATTAATCCCGCTATCAGCCAAATTTTTTGCGGGGGACTTTGCCACCAAAAACGACGGATAAAAGTTGTGGTTAACAGGGTAATTAGACTGATAATAACAATTCTAATTACCACTTCTTGCCATCGGTTTAACTGGGGACTAAAATCTAGCAGACCTGTAGATAATAATCCCAAAATATAGGCTAAACCAAGAATAACGCTATTAGGGCGATTCATAGAAATTTTTGTCAAAGAATTTCAGAATTAGAGAGCATTATTTTTACCTAAGTATCAGCGAAAATCGAGATTAAAAAGTAACTTAGCATAAACACTATGGGTATCGTTAAATGTAGGTAACTTCAATAATTCCTGCTGAAAATTTTGCCATTCCTGCGTCAAAGGGTGATTATTTTTAGTTAGAGGAGGAAGATAGGTTTGCAAGAAATTAGAGACAAGTTCTTCTTGCCAACTTTGCGATCGAGGATATTCTTTAAGACTCCAATCATCTCCTAATTTAGCTGTTTTGGCTGCGTATTGTACTGCCGCTTCTAGACCACCGATTTGATCAACTAAACCAATTTTAACCGCATCTTTTCCCGTCCAGACACGACCTTGGGCCACAGTTCTAACCTTGTCTGGGGATAATTTTCGCCCCTTGGCTACCGTCTCGATAAATAAATCATAGAACTGATTAACTGCCGCTTGATAAATTTCTAATTCTTGGGGATTTTTCGGTCTGGTAATAGTAGATATATCGGACAATTTTCCAGTTTTAACCGTATCCCAATCGATGCCATTATTATTAGCAATCTTCTGGATATTTAACAACAATCCAAACACACCGATCGAACCAGTAATTGTATCATTATCGGCAAAAATTCTTTGACCACCCATCGCAATCCAATAACCCCCAGAAGCTGCCACATCACCCATAGAAATAATTACCGGTTTTTTCGCATCTAAACGCTTAATTTCTCGCAGAATCACCTCGGAAGCGGTGGCACTTCCCCCCGGACTATTAATTCTCAAAACTACCGCTTTTACCTCCTCCTTCCCTTGTAATTTTCGCAATTCCTTCGCCAATTTATCCCCACCGATTTCGCCTCTATCTCCCTGACCTTCTACGATTGTCCCTTCTGCATAAACTATCGCTATTTGATCGCTACTATCTTCCTCCTCATCGAGAGAACTAGCATAATTAGCTAAAGAAATTTGCGAAAAGGAGCCAGAGTTTTCCTCCTGATTAGTTTTATTTTTTGCTTCTCCTGTCAAATCCTTTGCTAAAGCAATTACTCGATCTAAATGGGCCACTTCATCAACAAAACCCGCCTTTTTCGCTGTGGTTGCTTCCAGAATACCTTGAGTATCAGAAATAGTTTGCACCTGTTGGGGTGTTAAATTGCGACTTTTGGCCACTGTGGAACTATAATTAGACCAAATTGTATCGAGTAGGGTTTGCAGCTGCTGACGATTCTGGACACTTAAATCCTGACGCGTATAGGGTTCCACCGCACCTTTAAAAGAACCCACTTTTACCACTTGTACCCCCACACCATATTTTTCTAGTGCATCGGCAAAAAAGGTTTGTTGACTACTTAAACCATTAATTTCCATTCTCCCCACGGGATTAATAATCACCTTTTCAGCAACGGAAGCGAGATAATATTCCTTTTCCGTCCATTCCACATCGTAGGCGATAATTTTTTTACCCGATTGGCGAAATTTTGCCAAAGCTTGCCGCACTTCCGTCAGGGTAGCATAGCCATATTCACCGACAGTGCCGCGACCGTAGAGTAACAGACCGACAATACTATCATCAAGGGCGGCCTTTTCGATCGCCGCTATCACCTGTCGCAAATTTAAAGTGATCCGACTCTCACTGGTCAAACTATCGGCTAAACTTGAACTAGGGGGAGCATCGCTGATATTGGTGGCTAAGTTAAAGACTAAGACTGATTTTTCCTTAACTGAGGAGCTATCGCTAGAAATCAGGAAAGAAAGCAGTAAAAATGCTAATCCCCCCACACCTAGGGACGAAAATACCAATAATCCCAATAAAGTTCCCAAGCAACTAGCGAAAGTTTGTTTAAAAAACTGACCCATCGGTTTTCATCTACTACTAATTATCCTGTTTCCTATTGTAGGGATTCCCCGCCCAGAAACAAGTTTTTTATCTGACTGCCTGACACATCTTGCTGAATCACCGACAGGTTAAGACACGGATGCGAGAGAACCAAATTCGGTCAAAGAAATCTTGTTTAGCTGGCTTGGAAGCAAAAATTGGTTCGAGGGATGAAACCCTTATAGAGAAAGACATTCGGCTATTTTTGTCAATTGTTTTCGCTCTAGAACAAAAGTGGTCTAGATTTTTTACTTCTATCTTTGACATTTTTCTTGACTTGAATATTTTTTGAGAACTTTTTTAGTTTCTCACTTTTTCTGCCCGAAGAGCATAAGTATAAATACTTAAGTTATTTTCATTTTATATGCTACCAGTCATAAGCTGTTGACTATCTAAATTGCTCGTTAAGGCTGCAAGGGAGAAGGGAGCAGGGAGAGGAAGTTTGAGCATTTGTACTAAAATTTTCAATCCGCAGTTTAAATTCAGTACAGCTTACTACAATTGGAAGTGCGGAATGTGGGTTAGAGGTCTATTATTGTCGTGCCTCTATCGGCTGAAAATACCGAAAAAAAACTCTTAAGTTATACTAAAATAATTAATACAGATAGGCATCTTCCCAGACGGTGAAAAGGAATTATTGACCCTTGAAAACCACAGTTAAAGTCAGCACACAAACCCAATTACCCCTACATCTAGTTATCACCCATCCCCAGTATCGTTTTATCGATTTATTCGCGGGAATCGGTGGGTTTAGAATCGCTTTGGAGAAATTGGGAGGACGTTGTTTAGGCTATTCAGAAATTGATAAACAGGCCATCCAAGTTTATCAACAAAATTTTATTAGCTATCTCAACAGCGATGAAATTGCTTTCGGAGATGTGAGTAAAATTAGCAATTTACCCGATAATCTCGATCTTATTGTCGGCGGCGTTCCCTGTCAACCTTGGTCGGTGGCGGGATGTTTACGGGGATTTGAGGACCCCCGGGGAAAACTCTGGTTTGATGCGATTAAATTAGTCCAGAAAAGTCAACCGAAAAGCTTTATTTTCGAGAATGTCAGTGGGTTAGCTAGTCCTCGCAATCAGGAGAATTTAGAGTTAATTATCGATGAATTAACCAGCTGTGGTTATCAAGTTTACTGGCAGTTATTAAATGCCTACGATTTTGGTTTACCCCAGAATCGCGAGAGAGTTTTTATCGTAGGAATTAGAAAAGATATAGACAACTATGATCGGTTTAAATTTCCTTTACCTTTGGGTATCCATCCGAAGGTTTTAGATATTTTAGAAGACATCAAGAATATTCAACCCGTCGAGAAAGTCAAGTTATCCGCAGATACTTTATTTAATGGTTTTGTTCCTCCATCGAGAACTCGTTTTCAAAAAGAAGATGAATTAAATGACTTTTTTATTTTTTCTGATTTAAGAAATGGTCACACAACTATTCATTCTTGGGATATTATCAAAACTACGGAACGACAAAAAAGTATCTGTTTAGCTTTGCTGAAATTAAGACGCAGTAAAAAGTATGGCGAAAAAGATGGTCATCCCGTGGCTTTTTCTGCTTTTTTGGAAATTATACCCGATCTAAAAATCGAGGAACTAAATCAGTTAGTTTCTCTGGGGATTTGTTGGCAAACGCAGGAGGGGAAGTATGAATTTATTAACTCGAAAAATATGACGGGAATTAACGGCATTTATCGGATTATTTTACCGACGGCCGATATTATTCCTACCCTAACCGCTACGGGTGCTAAAGATTATATTGCTACTATTTCAATTACCGCTACTCATCCCCAAGAATACAAACAATTGTTTTTAAAGAAAATCTATAAACCCAAAAAGTTTCGAGAAATTACTCCCCAAGATGCGCGTAAATTACAAGGATTCCCCGATAATTTTATCTATCATCCACAGCCGGCTATCGCTAAAAAACAATTCGGAAACGCTGTTCCTGTACCAGTGGTGGAGGCAGTAGCAAGAAATTTACTGGAAATAATTCGTCCCGATTATTAGACTGCGGGATACTGACTCATATTAAAATATTTAAAGGCTTAAAAATCAAATCTTCTTTGGGAATGGGTTGATGATCAGCTATCAAACTTTCGAGGTACAATTCCATAGCTTCTGTAATATTGACAATCGTTTCTTCAAAAGTGTCTCCTTGAGAATGACAACCTTTAAGCGCAGGACAAAAAGCGTGATAACCACCGTCTGACTCTTTTTCTAGAATAACGGTGTAGTTATAAATTTGTTTGGTATTATCACTCATAACACTATCAGTTGTGGATTTTAAACTATCCTAGTTACACTTAAGAAATGCTGGATAAAACACAAAAATTTTACCTGTCAACCCCTCCACCCCAATTATGTCAAAATTATTTGACCAATAGTTGACATTCGATACATTGTTTAACAATATTTACAATACTTTGTAATTTTGTTGACAAATATAAATTTTCCCAACAAATCTTATAGGATTGATCTTGAAGCCCTCAGCTTAATTGAAAAATAAAGAACTAAAAGTGGATGTTCTGATATCTGAAAAATTCTCTAGGTGCTGAACGCTAATAGCTAGTAAAAATCTAACTACTTTAAATTGAAAAAATGATCATGTTTAAACGATACGAAGCTGATGAGCAAGTTATATTTCATGGTGATTCTTTGCCGATTTTATCCAGTGAGATTGCCTCTAATTCTGTAGATCTAATTTTTCTCGATCCTCCCTATAATATAGGTAAGCACTTTGCCGATTTTTACGACAAATGGGAATCGGAAAATGATTATATAAATTGGGCAAATCAAATTCTTGATCAGTGTCTTCGTATCTTGAAACCCCAGGGAACATTATATGTTATGGCCAGCACTCAAGCAATGCCTTACTTTGATCTTTACTTAAGACAAAAAATGACGATTCTTAGTCGCATTATCTGGCATTATGATAGTTCAGGAGTACAAGCAACAAAATACTTTGGTTCGATGTATGAACCAATACTTCACTGTGTGAAAGATAAAAATAATTACACTTTTAATTCAAAGGATATTAAGATAGAAGCAAAAACTGGAGCAAAACGAAAACTAATTGATTATAGAAAAGCGATTCCGAGTCAATACAATACAGAGAAAGTACCAGGCAATGTCTGGTATTTTCCTAGGGTAAGATATCGCATGGATGAATACGAAAATCATCCCTCACAAAAACCTGAATCATTGCTAGAAAGAATTATTTTGGCCAGCACTGACAAGAGTGGAATTGTGCTTGATCCCTTTGCAGGAACTTTTACAGCTGCAGCTGTAGCTAAACGTTTGGGAAGAATTTCTATTAGTATAGAATTACAAGAGGAGTATTTAAAAATTGGTCTTCGACGGATTCTCGGATGGCAAGAATACAAGGGAGAAAAGTTACTCCCTCCTCAAAAAAGCTATAGTAGAAAAAGCGAAAATAAACAAGAATCTAACTTTGTACAGGAGAGTCTTTTCGATGTCGATAGTAAAGCATGAATTCACCAAGATAATTATTAAAATTATCGATAATTACTTTCCCAATCAGGGAAATAGCATTTTAAATGCTAGTGAGTTATTGCAATATTTGAACATTAAAACTAGAGCCGCTAATCGAGGTTCTAAATCCCGAGCAGGATTGGCTAATCATTATGCCATTTATGTTTTAGTGGAAGACTATATTAATAATGAGTTTCATCTTAAGGATGGATACGACGAGTATCAAGGCGCTCAGTATATTACACTTTTTCGCAGGCAAAGGGAGCTTCCTTTTGGCAATAAATTACAAAATCATGCTCTCAATCATCGATTAAATCAGGAATTTAACAAGTATTTTCCCACTTTATCTTATCTGCCGATAATTAGAGATGTTAAAACCAATAGATACTGGATTAATGAGAATCTAATTAAGGTTTCTCTAGAGGGTAATCAAGTTAATATTGCGCCAGTGATTATAGATATAATTGATACCTATGTGCAAACAAGACAAAAAGCATTTAATCAATTTATCAGCTATTGTCAACAGATGATTGATATTCAACAGCAAGATCCCCAGAAAGCCATTGAATTTATTCGGAGTTTACTCAGACCAAACATTGATGCTAGAGTTTTTGAGATTGTCAGTTATGCAATTCTTAAAGAGTATTATGGGGAACGGAAAATATATTGGGGATGGTCGCCTGATCAGTTAAACTCTGAATACTTACTTTTATATAAAACTGGTCGAACAAATGCCAATGACGGGGGGATAGATTTTGTCATGAAACCCCTAGGTCGATTTTTTCAAGTTACGGAAACGATAGCTGCTGATAAATATTTTTTAGATATTGATAAAGTGCAAAAATATCCCATTACTTTTGTGGTTAAAACCGAGCAGACTTGCGAGGAAATTTTAGAAAAAGTTGCGGAGCAAGCTAAGATAAGATACAAGATCAGGGCAATTGTCGAAAGATATCTAGAATCGGTAGAGGAAGTGATCAATATTCCCGAATTAATCAACCGTTTTGAGCGGGTTTTAGCTCAAGGTAAAGGAGGAGCGGTAATTGCAGAAATGGTTTTACAGAGCCGGATTGAGTTTAACCTAGAATCAGAGCCATAAAGATATCTAACTCCCCAGCTAAACTAGAATAGAAAGATAGGAAAGCGATCGAAATTAGAATGACGACCGAAATTGAAAAAGAACTAGAAACCGGCGAAGCTGTCTTGGAAAAACGGCGAAATTTTGCCATTATCTCCCACCCTGACGCAGGAAAGACCACCCTGACCGAAAAACTGTTACTATACGGGGGTGCAATCCATCAAGCGGGTGCAGTCAAAGCAAGACGCGACCAACGCAAAGCCACCTCCGACTGGATGGAAATGGAAAAACAACGGGGAATTTCGATTACTTCCACGGTTTTACAGTTCGATTATCGTGATTTTCAGATTAATCTCCTCGATACTCCCGGCCACCAAGATTTTAGCGAAGATACCTATCGTACCCTAGCCGCTGCCGATAATGCGGTGATGTTAATCGACGCGGCCAAAGGTTTGGAACCCCAAACGAGAAAACTCTTTGAAGTGTGCAAACTGCGGCAGTTACCCATCTTCACCTTTGTTAACAAAATGGATCGCCCCGGCCGCGAACCCCTGGACTTATTGGACGAAATCGAGCGAGAATTAGGATTACAGACCTATCCCGTCAATTGGCCGATCGGAATTGGCGATCGCTTTCGGGGAGTCTTCGATCGAGCCACCCAGACCATACACCTGTTTGAACGTCGCTCCCACGGCTCTCAGGAGGCGCAGGAAACCGTGATCGAGCTTGGCGACCCCAAAATTGAGGATTATCTCGAAAAAGACCTGTATTACCAGTTAAAAGAGGATATAGAACTGCTCTCGGAATTGGGTGCGGAATTGGATTTGCCAGCAGTCCACGCAGGAGAAATGACCCCGATCTTTTTTGGTAGCGCGATGACCAATTTTGGGGTGAAATTATTCCTAGAATCCTTCCTCGACTATGGATTACTACCCAGAGGACGCAATTCCTCCCTAGGAGTCCTTGATCCCACCTATCCCGATTTCACCGGTTTTGTCTTCAAACTGCAAGCAAACATGGACCCCAAACATCGGGACAGGGTAGCCTTTGTGCGGGTATGTACGGGGAAATTTGAGAAGGATATGGTAGTAAACCACGCTAGAACTGGTAAAACTATCCGTTTATCCCGTCCTCAGAAACTTTTTGCCCAAGATCGCGCAGTTATTGAAGAAGCTTATCCCGGAGATGTGATCGGATTGAATAACCCCGGGGTCTTTGCGATCGGTGATACGATTTATATGGGTAAAAAGCTCGAATACGAAGGGATTCCCTGTTTTTCTCCGGAATTATTCGCCTATCTCAGAAATCCTAACCCTTCCAAGTTCAAACAGTTTCAAAAAGGAGTCTCGGAATTGCAGGAAGAAGGGGCCGTACAGATATTATCCTCGATCGATGAATTTAAACGCGACCCGATTTTAGCCGCCGTCGGTCAATTACAGTTTGAAGTGGTGCAATTCCGTCTTTTAAGCGAGTACGGAGTCGAAACTACCCTCGAACCCCTAGCCTATAGTTTAGCCCGTTGGGTCGCCGGGGGTTGGGCCGCTTTGGAAAAAGCAGGTAAACTCTTTAATACTTTAACCGTCAAAGATTATTGGGGTCGTCCCGTCTTATTATTCAAAAATGAGTGGAATTTACAGCAAGTCAAAGAAGATCATCCCTCTTTGCAATTAAACTCGATCGCACCGGTAGGAGCGGGAGTACAACCCCAATCCTAACCATTAATCCCTCAAGACAATTGCCGAACTGGTCAGGACAAGATAGCGACCCCCAGACAACTGCACTAAAGTGGAAGTGGTCAGAAAGTCTCGATCTTTCCTAACAATCGGATGTCTCAAAGCACTATCGTTGACGAGTCCCTCACCATTAGAAAAATTCCTGCTGTCAATTCCCGAATTAATCCCTGTTTAATTCGCTTTTGTTATTTTCTGGGAAATTATCTGGTTTTACCAGCTTTTTTCAGCAAAATAACGGTTACGGGCCAGGAAAATATTCCCCTAACGGGGGGTGTCATCCTTGCACCTACCCATCGTTCCCGTTGGGATGCGCTGATTTTACCCTACGCAGTGGGACGCTTAGTTACTAGACGCGATTTGCGCTTTATGGTTTCCGCTAACGAGATGAAAGGGGTACAAGGTTGGTTTATCCGACGTTTGGGGGGTTTTCCCGTCAACACCGATCACCCCGGTATGGGTAGTCTGATCCATAGTGTCGAACTTTTGGCCGCGGGGGAAATGGTGGCGATTTTTCCAGAAGGGGGTATCTGTCGCGATCGAGTGGTTCATCCCCTTAAACCGGGAGTAGCGCGGATCGCGTTGGAAGTTAAGACTATGAAACCCGATGCAGATATCAAGATTTTGCCAGTAAGTATTAGTTATAATCAGCCTTACCCCGGATGGGGAAGCGAAGCGACAGTAAATATCGGTCAAGGGATTGATGTGCTTGATTATCAACAAAACTCGCTAAAACGGGAAACTGTCCGCTTAACCAAAACCTTGAGCGATCGCTTAAAACTTCTCCACGAGGATCAATCCCCTTAATCAGCTGTTGACTATCTACCGCACAAGTGGGATTTCGGGGACGGACTAAAATTATTGTTTTAACTATTTTTCAGCAAAAAAGTGGCTTTTCTAGTTTAAATAAATAATACTAAATCTGGTTATTAGTGCATGAGTAGAAAACGGGTTTCTCGGAGAAACCCGTTTTCTGTGGGTTACTCAACGGATTTAGTATAACATCTTGGTTTTTGCTGCTTCTAGCTCCTGAATACTGCCTCGAAGACCCCTCAGAGCCGTGAAAATGTCCGATTGTTGCAGGGGGTCTAATGATAGAATGGGCATCAGCGAAAGTAGTTTGTGAGCGAAGTGATCCGATGCAGTTCCAAATCCAGCCAGACAGTGAAATACCCGCCTCTAAGCAATTATTTGACCAAATTCGCTTCGCTATCGCCTCTCGTCAGTATCCACCAGGCCATCGTTTACCTAGTACCCGTCAACTAGCTATGATCACGGGATTACACCGTAATACGATAAGTAAAATTTATCAACAACTGGAAGACGATGGGTTAGTGGAATCCATAGCAGGTTCGGGGATTTATGTCAAGGCTCGCGGGCATGAAAACGATAATTTATTGGGTTCGCCCCTATTGGAACAAAATCCAGAAATAGGCCGACTAATTCGCCAGAGTTTGGCTGGTTTTCTCGCTCAAGGTTTAACTTTAGAGCAAATTCGCGAGTTATTACTGGCGGAAATCGATTGGCGATCGCAGTGTAGTTCTCAAGTTCTTGTCACCATTCCCCGTCACGATTTGGGTGCAGGGGAACTAATGTTGAGAGAATTAGAGCAATCCCTCAAAATTCCCGTCCAATTAGTGGCAATGGAGGATTTAGCCCAAGTTTTAGCCAATACTAAATCTGCCACTGTTGTCACCAGTCGCTATTTTATCAGTGTGGCGGAGGAAATTGCTGCTCCTTTTCAGCTGCGAGTCATTCCCATCGATATCTACGATTACAGCAAGGAATTGGCATTAATCAAAAAATTACCCACCGATAGCCGTTTGGGGATTGTCAGTATTAGCACCGGTATTATTAAGGTGGCCGAAATTTTAATTCATAGTTTACGGGGCGATGATTTATTAGTTATGTCTGCCCAAATTCATGAAACGGATAAGTTAAAAGTTTTAGCTCGAACTTCCCAGACAATTATCAGTGATCAAGCGAGTTATACTTTAATTAAAAATCTAATTAAGGAAGTGCGATCAGATTTAATTCGTCTGCCAGAAATTATCTGTAGTGATAATTATATTGGGGATAAATCAATTCAATTGCTCAGACGAGAATTAGGATTAGGTGGTTAGATGATAAGCTAGGACACATTTTAACCTCTGAATCTCCCCCAATCCCTTTACTGTTACCTCTTGCCTTATCTCAACAAGCAATTTAAGTAGGGAGGCACAATTATTTGTAGGATGGGTTAGCGGTAGCGTAACCCATGCTGGCGTTGGGTTTCATGCTTCAACCCAACCTACGTTCATCTTATATTTAATTCCACTCACCCACTTAAATGCGCGGGCAGCTGAACTTTAAAATTTAGTTTAATCTATGGTTACTATTGACAATGACCTAGGGCAAATCGAGAATAAAAGCGAAAAAAACTTTTAAGAAGTATTATTTTTTTAGTACAATGGGGCAAGGATAGGGATAAGCTCAATTTTTCACTCTCGGACGAGGTTAGATGAAAAGTGCTGACTGTTTAACGGTATCCCCCGGGGAACCGCTTACCGATTGGCAAAAACTCGGATTAGATTTGGTGGCTCGTTGGCAGGGACGAGATGTTATCCTAGCGATCGATCTTACCGGCAGTGTTAACTTTAATGATGAAGGACGCACGCGCCTCGGTCAAATTATTCGCGATAGTTTAAAAAATAACGATTCCGTTTATTTAGTCCCCTTTGCTGATAATGTTCAACCGATTACAGAACCGATTTTAATTCGCGGAAGGGAAGATATAGACGCGGTTTTAAAGTCAATTCCTTGGCAATCTAGCCAAAGTGCTAAAAATACCGATATTCAGCGCGCAGAATGGCACGTTTATCCCCGACTGGCACGCTTAAATCAGTGTCGTTTAACTGCCAATCAAGCTATCAAACCCCAGTCGGTAGTTTGGATTACCGATGCACCCCTTTCTACTGCCGCGGGGATTACTTCACAACAGTGGATAGAAACCCCAAAAAATAGCCCTTTTCGTCTTGCTAATTCTCCCGAAAGTTTGGAAAGACAAAACTGGCTTAATTCCCTACCAATTAATCTAAGAACTCAAGAAATTACTGCCACTAACGGCAATAAATATAAACTATCAGTTGTCGATATTGCTCCCACAGCACAAGAGTTTTGCACTCCCGCACCGGGAGGACAAGAAACCTGTTTGATTAATCCTTATCTCTTGAGTCAGTTATGGTTGCCAGCATTGGTAATTACATTAATGGGAATTGGGGGAATAGTAGCGAGTATTTTGGGAATTCGTCACTGGTTGCGGTTAAATACTGCTTGGACTATTAAAGTCTCATCTAATGATGATGACAATGAAACCCAAAAATATATTTTAAAAACATCCGAAAGAATTAACATCGGTGGTGATGAATATCATAAGAATACCATTCCTTGTCATGGGGAAGAAATTCGCTGCTATTTAGAAAGACGCGGCAATCAGTTATATCTAAAACCCACTAAACAAGCAGAGATTTTTTATCGAGGTAATCAACTAACTCAGGAGGTGAAGATAGATAAAAATTACCTGACTTTAACCTATCACCATAACCATCAAGATTTCGACCTACAAATTCAGATTAGCAAAAAATAACTCAGGAGATTTAAACCATGGCTAACACCAGTCAAACCCGCGCTATCAAACGGACAGTTATCATCGGATTAGGTGGTACTGGTCGAGATGTGTTAATGAGAATTCGTCGCTTTATTATTGATAAGTATGGGAAGTTATCTAACCTACCCGTTGTCAGTTTTGTTCATATTGACACAGACAAAAACGCTTTCAATGGTTCGGGTTTACCCACAGGAAATAGCTATCACGGGGAAGAAATTATTCTATCAGCTGCCGAAAGAGTATTCATTAATATGAATGCTCAGGATGTTAACAATCTAATCTTTGAACTTGAACACAAAACCCTTTTTGAAAGTCCCTTTTCCCATATTGAAAGCTGGTTAGACCCAAGACTAAAAAAACAAATAACTGCCATTGAAAATGGTGCGGGGGGTATTCGTCCCGTCGGTCGTTTAGCTTTCTTCCATAACTATCAAAAAATTCAAGAGGCAATTGAAGCAGCGGAAAGACGAACTTCTGGTCATGAACCCTTTATGTTTAGCGGTAAAGTTAATGGTCAAAGTTTTAATGTCCAAGAGGGTTTAAATGTCTTTGTTGTCGGTTCTTTGTGTGGGGGAACTGGTAGCGGTATTTTCCTCGATGTGGCCTATACTTTGCGTCATATTTTACAACAAACCGCCGAATATACATCCTTTGGTTATTTAATAATTAGTCCTAAACTTTATGGTGATGGGGCAATTATGAGAGCTAATACCTATGCAGCTTTGAAAGAGTTAGACCATTATACCAATGAAAGTAATTCCTTTCAAGTCTGTTATGATAAACAAAATTTCGTCAACATCGATGAAAAACGTTCTCCTTTTGATTTTGCCTACTTAGTTTCTAATCGCACTGCGGGAGATTACCGGATTAATAACAAAGGTAAATTATGTAACGTCATTGCTTACAAGATTTTCTTGGATTTTGCCGATGAGTTATCTCCTCACATCAAAAGCAATCGGGATAACTATAAAGACCCGATGATTCGTAAAGATAATCATCCTTTTCAGATGTGTCAAGGTTATATCTCCTTTGGACTAGCGAGGATTTATTTTACTCGCGACCGAATTGTGCAGATTGGTCTCAATCGTTTTAGTCTCAAATTAATCAAATTTTGGTTAGAGGGATATGGTCAAAGTCCCAGTGGACAAGAGTTATTAAGTAAGTTCCTAGCTAATTGGAGTACTCAAAGTAATAAGGATTATTTTACTGCCAGATTGGAAGAAGCAACCCTAGAGAATAATAAAACTTTTTCTAAGACTTTAACCTCTTGGAAAAATTCCCTAGAGGAAGAAATATCCAATAGTCAAGATTTGGAGAATTTACCCCAAACCGTCAAGCAATCCCTAGAAAAAGAGTTTCGCAAAGTACAAGGGGGAGAAACAGATAGCAGTCGCGGAATCTGGTTAACTCTGACCCAACAAACGCAACCCAAGTTAATCGAAAAATTTAAGTCAGATATTGACCAATTTTTGGAGATTCTTCTTAATCCTGATAGCTTAGAATTTTCTTTGGAAAATAGCCTATCTTTTTTGGTCGCTTTACAAGTACAGATTAATACCTACAAGGGGAATCTAGAGGAATTATCTCAGGATAATAAAGGGTTTCATTCCTCGGAAAAAATTGATAACATTTGGCGAAATGTTAAACAAACTCTCGAAGATATAAACGGGAAAAAGTCTGTCTTCAAGATGTTTAATAAAAATGCCAATAGTGAGAGAATCAAGGCCGAGTTAAGAGACTACGTTCAAAGCGGACAAAAATTAATTCAGCAGAACTTTAATTTCAGCATCAATGGGGAATCCAGAAAGATTGTTGAAGCGATTCTCAAGCATATTTCTAGTCGAATACTGCAGATACAACAACTGAAAGAATCCCTATATCAGCTAATCACAGAATACGATAAATACGAACAGGAGTTAATGCAGTTAAATCTCGACGAGATGACTGGGGAAGGTATTTTCCCAGAGGAGAATATTGATAACTGTATCCCTGACAGTAACTCCCGAACTCAATACATTTCCGTTAGCCAAAAAGTCACTAATAATTTAGGCTATAATGCTTCCTTATTCAGTTTATTTAGCCAATCCTTTGTTATTGATAATGAGACTCTCAAAGAGACCCTAACAGCAACAATTGAGAAACAGTTTCAATCAGTAAGCACTAATAAGATTGATGCAGTAATTAAGCGATTTATGGGTCAATATAAACCCCATGATTTTCCTGAACGCTTGGCGCAAATTCTGCGAGAAGCTGATTTAATGTTACCCATAAATGTTAATGATGCTTACTATCGCTTGGAACCAGATAAAGCATTACTAATTGGGACTAAGGATGATAATTCACCCACCATGCAAAGATTCCTGAAGACTCTCGAATCTGATTTAAATATTAATCGGGGTACTTCTTTTAAATCAATTCAAACGGACGAAGAAATCCTAATTACCTACGAATTTGGTGGGTTTCCCCTAAGAATCATTACTGATTTATCTGGGTTACAAAAAATCTATCAAGACCAAAAGAGAATAAGCATTTTACACAATGATTACAGGATAGATTTTGCTGATATTATCCCACCACCTGCGAAATTAATTGAGGAATTAGAGTTTATTTTCTATCCCGCAATTGCTCTCGGTTTACTAGAATACGATGAGGAAGATGATACTTATCAATTAGTCATCGAAGGCGATTTATTTAACAATAAGTCCATTATCGATATTAGCGGTAATTGGCGACTTGCTTTAGAACAATTTGCATCTCGTAAGGACATGATTAATGCTTTACAGATACTGCTTAATCAGGCAAAAAATGAGATTTTGGCTAATCCTCCTCTATTATTTACTAACGAGGGTGATTATTTCCAGAACGTCAGCTATTTTGTCAACAATGTCAAAAATTTACCCTCCTATCACCCCAATTATCGCTACAAAGATAAGGTAGCTGGACAAGATGGAAATACTCGACAGGAGGCAAAAGAAGGAATTATCACCCGTTTTGTTAATCAACTGAAAATGGAACTAGAAAAACGTGCTGCTGAACAGAAAAAACTCGACAAACAACAGCAAAAGCAACAAACTTTACTGGGAACAAATAATAACAGTAGTCAACCCAGTTTACCCCCAGAGGTTAGCACTACTGATGAATGGTCAAATTAATCAATCTTAATAATGTTTCCCCAGCTATCTGAGGAAACATTCACCCCCTAACTCTCTCTATCAACCACAATTCGAGGTATCCAATAACTATCATGGCATTACTTAACCTTTTTCCCCCCTATCTGATTGTTTTAACTCTAGTCTTGGTTATTTTTCCCACCGTCTTAACTCTGGGAATCCGGATTGCTCTCTATAAACATCTCCAAGAGTCAACTGTAAAAGTCAAGCGCTTAATTCGGGGAGAAAGTCGCGGGGTTCAACCTAAAATTATCTCTAATCTAGAGAATAGATTTAAGATAGCCAGTAGTCAACTAGATGATGTTAATACCGCAGCTTTGGTAGATGGTTTATACCATGAAGAACAATTTACTTTCATGTCTAAATCTCTTAGCTGCGAGAAATGGGATTATTTTGTAAGAGTCTTACCCAATCTCCTCCTCGCTTTTGGTTTGTTGGGAACTTTCCTCGGAATTACTCTCAATCTGACGGGAATCAGCACACTTATCGATATCAATAATGTCGATGTGCAAAGTTTAGGAGAAAAGCTCAAAACTCCCCTAGAAAGTATGGGGATTGCTTTTATCACTAGCTTAATTGGTTTAGCTTGTAGTTCTTTACTGACTGTGATTAACTTAATCTTTAATACCCACCTTGCTAAAGTAAATCTAATTAGTTCCCTAGAAGACTATTTAGATAACATCTTGCAGCCGACTGTAGAAGGGAATAGTCGCTTGAATAAAGCGGTTGATAGCATGGTGGATAAACAGCAAGCATTTCTGACTAACTTTCATACCGAGGTGACGAGAGTATTAGAATCTTCTTTAGGAAAAGTTGCTAAAGAAATTGCTGATGGTAATCAGGAAACAGCTAAGTTAGTCACCCAGGTTTGTGAAAGATTAACTGAAACCGCAGGAACTTTATCTACCGGTGCGACGACTTTTCAGCGTTCAGCTTTTGAACTTAACCAGCAAGTACCAATTATCACGCAAGCAAACCGAGAGTTTACACAATCCTCTCAGGAACTAAAAAATAGTGTACTGCTTTTTAAACAAGCGTCAGAGTTAATTGAAAAAAGTAACTTCTCTGGTAATATCGAAAGGTTTACCGCTAGTTTAGCAGAAACTCAAGGGAGATTTTCTCAATCCACTGCACTACTAGAGCAGAATATCGGGGAGATTATCAGCAGTAATAAAAGAGCTAACGATTTAGCAGAACAAGTGTATTTAAATATCCAAGAATCTTCTCAAAAATTACAAAATAGTGCGGTAGGTTTTCTGGAAGCTTCCGAAAAAATCGAAAGTAGTCAATTTGCCGATAAGTTAGTGCAAGCAACCGCAGATTTAATGACTGCTCATCAACAGTTTGCCAATTCTACTACAGATTTAAACCAATCAACTCAATCTCTAGCTTCTTTAACTCAAGACTTCCAGCGTTCAATGACAACTATGGTTGAGTTAGGAATAAAAATTACTGACTTGAATCAAAAATCTGAGACAATCCTAGAACAAAATCAGCAACGATCAGTCACCGAACAAGAAAAGTTATCTAACATCCAGGGAGAATTAGTAAAATTAATCGAAACTGTGAAAACCTATCAAGACAGTTTTAACTCCGAGTCGAAACAATTAGGAAACCAACTTATCAATCGTCTCGATGAAAGACTCTCCCAAACCTCCGATAAAATTCTCACTGCTTCCCATGGGATTGAGCGCTCTAGTAATAATCTCGATGTGACTAATGCTAACTTGTCTCGGTTAATTGATACAGTGACAGAGCAAGTTACTCAAGTCTCTGAGAAAATCCTAGAACAAAATCAGCAACGCTCAGTCACCGAACAAGAAAAGTTATCCAACATTCAAGGAGAATTAGTAAAATTAATCGAAACCGTGAAAACCTATCAAGACAGTTTTAACTCCGAGTCGAAACAATTAGGCAATCAACTTATCAATCGTCTTGAGCAAAGACTATCCCAAACCTCCGATAAAATCCTCACTGCTTCCCATGGCATTGAGCGCTCTAGTAATAATCCAGAGGTGACTAATGCTAACTTGTCTCAGTTAATTGGTACAGTGACAGAGCAACTTACTCAAGTCAAGGAAAGCTTACAGTCTGAGTTAAACCTTTTAAGCAATAACTTAGGGATGGTAGTTGATGATAAATTAACTAAGAACTCAGAACAATTAAAAGCAGTTTCCCAATCTATTGAGAAAACAGCCAATCAATTTGGCAGCCTTAAATCAGATTTTTCTCAAGTAATTAATTCAGTGAACACCAACACCAGTCAATTAACTGCTAACTTAGAATCTTTGCGAGATAAGTTAGAGAAAGTTATCGCTAAGGAAAATAAATCGAATCAGAAAATGATTGAACACATCTATGGAGAAATTCAAAAATGTTTAGCAGAACTGGAGAAAATTAACGATATGCGTTCTGAATTTTCTAACTTAAAGGATGAGATAGAAGAACTTTTTGAGACAATCCCTAATCCTGCTCAAAAAAATGTTCAGTCTGAATTTTCTAACTTAAAGGATAAGATAGAAAAACTTTTTGAGACAATCCCTAATCCTACTCAAAAAAATGTTCAGGATGACATTAACACCATATTTGATAACTTCACTAACAAATTCTAAGCAATTATGTCTAGACGTACCTACTACCGAGATGAAGATAAATCGGTGGATGTTTATCCCGCATTTACCGATTTAATGTCCAATGCTTTCATGATTCTGAGTTTATTTCTCCTCTTGGCACTTTTTCAGTCCTATAATCTCATCAGCAAACTGGAGGAAGCTAACCGAAAACTGCAAACAGCAACCCCCATAGTTATCGATGAAAAATCAGGAAAATTTAAATTTCAGTCGGGAAGTGCCCAATTAAACCCAGCTTTAAAAACCTATATTCGTCAGCGCATTATTCCTGCTATCGAAACCATTACCAAAGACAGAGAAATCGACTTTATTCAAGTAATTGGACACACCGACGGACAGGGAATACAAAAGACAAGTAATCTCGATAAAAATATCGAATCGGTTGCCAGCAGAAAACAATCTGTTAAAATGCTAGTACCCGGTTCTAACACTGATTTAGGATTAATGCGCGCTTTAGCAGTCGTCCAAGAAATCGAAAACACAGGTAAACTCAAAAACGTCAAATTTCGAGCTTTTTCCGCAGGACAGTTATACCTACCCTCGGGTAAATTAGCTGCGGTTAATCGTGACGCAGATGCAAGCAGACGCAGAATTGAAATCCGTTTTATTCCCCCCGGTAAAAAACAATAAGGCAAAAAAATCTAGAAATTTGTTTTTTTATCTTTTGCTTGTTACACTGAGGAAAGAACGAAATTCAAATCAATATCTATGGAACAAAACACTTTAGAGGGGACTTGGGAAGAAATTTTACAGCATAGTGCTAAATTAGCTGGTCAGCGAGTGAGATTGACCATTCTACCTAATCAATCTTCCAATTCTTCCACTCCAGAAACTCTAGACCAAAAATTAAAAGGACGAGTTGGACGAGTTTATTTTCAGCCATCAGATTTATCTGAGCGAGTAGAAGAAGTTTTTACAAATATTTTAGATGATAAAGACTAAACGGTATGGAAATCAACCTTTTGAGGTTGTACCTTAATGATTTTTCATTCCCTAGAGGGTGACATCCTCGTATAAATCCCGAAAAGATGCCGTCAGATTAATACTCTGCAAACTAAAACTTTCTTGCTGATAGGTTTGCAGAATCCATAAACCCTGTTCACCCCGTCGAAAAGTTTCTACTCGTTGGTGTTTACTATTGACTAGGACATATTCCTCTAAACTTTCTAGAGTTTGATAATCATTAAATTTATCACCCCTGTCAAAAGCTTCTGTGGAATCGGAGAGAACTTCAATAATCAATTTAGGAAAACTTTTGTAGGTAGCAGTTTCTCTATCTCTGTCATCACAGGTGACAATAATATCAGGATAATAAAAGTGATTGCGCTTCTCTAATCTGACTTTCACATCAGCAAAATAAACCCGACAATTGGAACCCCGCAAATGATTACGAATGATAAAAGTGAAATTGAGTCCGATAATATTATGAGTATCCGTTGTCCCTGCCATGGCGTAAACTTGTCCATCGATATATTCATGTTTAATGGGACTTTTTTCTTCAAACTGAAGATATTCTTCTGGGGTGAGATTATTATAGTTAGATAAAGCAATCATGGTTTTTAAGGAATTTGGGGAGTATCATTAACCGTTTCTAGGGTGACATCCTCGTATAAATCCCGAAAAGATGCCGTCATATTAATACTCTGTAAACTAAAACTTTCTTGCTGATAGGTTTGCAGAATCCATAAATCCTGTTCACCCCGTCGAAAAGTTTCTACTCGTTGGTGTTTACTATTGACTAAGACATATTCCTCTAAACTTTCTAGAGTTTGATAATCATTAAATTTATCCCCCCTGTCAAAAGCTTCTGTAGAATCGGAGAGAACTTCGATAATCAATTTAGGAAAACTTTTGTAGGTAGCAGTTTCTCTATCTCTGTCATCACAGGTGACAATAATATCAGGATAATAAAAGTGATTGCGCTTCTCTAATCTGACTTTCACATCGGCAAAATAAACCCGACAATCGGAACCACGCAAATGATTACGAACAATTGTGTATATATTCCCCGCAACAATATTATGAGTATCCGTCGTCCCTGCCATGGCGTAAACTTGTCCATCGATATACTCGTGTTTAATGGTACTTTTCTCTTCAAACTGAAGATATTTTTCTGGAGTGAGATTATTATAGTTAGATAGAGCAATCATCGTTTTTTCTGCTAATTACAACTTTATTAAGTACCTAAGCAGGTAGGTGTTAAAAATTGTCGGCACCCCCCTTATTAAGGGGTAGGGTTGATTCATAGTAGGGTTGATTCATAGTAGGGTTGATTCATAGTAGGGTTGATTCATAGTAGGGTTGATTCATAGTAGGGTTGATTCATGAATCAACCCTACCATGGGTAGGGAAGGATCAGAGGCAAAATCTATCTTCTATTTAATTAGAACCACTTACCTAAGCAAAATTAATTATACATCTAAGCCGTTAGCCTTTTCCGTAATCAGTAAGCAGTATTAAGTAACAGTACATTCCCTGATTACTGTTCACTGTTCACTGATAACTGAAAAGTCTCCTCTCTCCGAGTCTCGACTAGGAAATTAACTTTGCAGGATTAGATACCTGTTGAAATACTGTCTAGGAGAACCGGCAAAAAGAGCCTCGAATGGTTAATCTATATGTTATTACTCTTGTAACCCTCTATAACTACTGTTATGACAACCCTAATTGACTATTCAAATATTCAATCTTTACCCGAAGTTTGGTCAATAGTTGCCCAGCGTTTCCCCGATATTATCGCCCTGCACGATCCCCACAGTAAACCGGAAGTAATTATCACCTATCGGGAACTTTATCAACAAATTCAGCAATTTGCCGCCGCTTTACAAGCATTAGGAGTCACAGAAACCGAAAATGTCGCTTTATTTGCCGATAATAGTCCCCGGTGGTTTATTGCCGACCAAGGTTCCATGGCAGCCGGGGCAGCCAACGCGGTACGATCTGCTCAAGCAGATGCAGAGGAATTAGCCTATATTCTGGCCGATAGTGACAGTCAGACGCTGATTGTGGAAAATAACAAAACTTTAGGGAAATTGCTGGCGAAAATCCCTGAATTGCCCCTAAAATTAATCGTGCTGCTCACCGACGAAGACCCCGCTACTGGGGCGATTTCCGTGCAGACCTTAAATTTCAAGCAACTAATGGCGATCGGGGCTGAGAACACCCTTAAACCCATCACCAAGAGCGAAAATGATCTGGCTACCCTCATCTACACATCGGGAACGACGGGACAACCAAAAGGGGTGATGTTAAGTCATGGTAATCTCCTCCATCAGGTACGCAACTTAAATGCTATCTTTCAACCGGATCCTGGGGATCGAGTTCTAAGCATACTACCTTCATGGCATTCCTACGAGCGCAGTTGTGAGTATTTCAGTCTAGCTCAAGGTTGCACCCAGATTTATACCAGTATTCGCACTTTTAAGCAGGATTTAAAGCAGTTTAGTCCGCAATTAATGGTGGGAGTTCCCCGTCTTTGGGAATCTCTTTACGAGGGTATCCAAAAACAATTTAGCGAACAATCGGCCACAAAACAGAAATTAGTGCGATTTTTGCTAGAAAAGTCGGAAAAGTACGTTATTGCTAAACGTATCGCTGATAATCTCAGTCTAGATCATCTTCATGCTTCCCCCGGAGAAAGACTAAAAGCAAGAATTCAATCCCTCTTACTCTATCCCCTCCATGCCATCGGTGACAAGCTAGTTTATGGCAAAATTCGCCAAGCAGTGGGAAATAAAGTTAAAATCTTGGTTAGTGGCGGTGGTTCCTTAGCCAGACATCTAGATACTTTCTATGAGATTGCCGGAATCCCGATTTTAGTTGGTTATGGACTGACAGAAACTTCTCCTGTGGCTACCGTCCGTCGTATCGATCATAACCTGCGCGGGTCTGCCGGTCGTCCCGTCTTTCAGACAGAAATCTGTATTGTCGATTTACAGAGCAAAGAAGTCTTACCCACAGAAAAACACGGTTTAGTTTTGATTCGCGGTCCGCAGGTGATGCAGGGATACTATAAAAAACCGGAAGCAACCGAAAAAGCGATTTCTCCCGATGGTTGGTTTGATAGCGGTGATATTGGTTGGTTAACCGCTGCTGGGGATTTAGTCTTAACCGGACGGGCCAAAGATACAATTGTTTTGAGCAATGGTGAAAATATCGAACCGCAACCGATTGAAGATGCTTGTTTACGCAGTCCCTTTATCTCCCAAATTATGCTAGTGGGACAGGATCAAAAAGCTTTGGGGGCTTTGATCGTGCCTAATCTTGATATACTGGCCAATTGGGCCCAAGAACAGAAAATATCCTTAAATTTACCCGATCTTCACAGCGATCGCTCAATGATTCTTTCTAGCGATCTCTACAGCAAAAAAGTCTTAGCTCTCTACCAACAAGAATTAAAGCGCGAGGTGAGAAATCGGCCCGGTTATCGTGCCGATGACCAGATTAAAACCTTTGAGTTAATTTTAGAGCCTTTTTCCCAAGAAAACGGCATGATGACCCAAACTTTAAAGATTAAACGACCGGTAGTAACGCAACGCTATCGCGATATGATTAACGAGATGTTTGCCAAGTAAATATTTCTGGCAAATATTCCCTAACCCCTTGACAAAAAGACCTTTTTAGGATAAGCAAATCATGGATGACGCACAAACCAGTTTATTACTGAAGCGCCCGGTGACAATTAAAGTCATCGTGACTCCGCGCTGGAAAGAAGAAGCACAACAGCAATTACAAGCACAAATGGCTCAAATTGACGCACAAATTCAACAATTAGAAACCCAAGGACAAAGAGCGATCGCAGAAATTCAGCGTCAGAGTCTGATCCCCTTACCCCCCGCGGCTGCCCAACAGATTGACAATATTCAAATCCAAGTCAATCAACAGAAAAGTGAGTTTCTCGAACAAAAAAACCAGTATCTGCAACAATTGCAACAGGTACAACTCTTGGAACTCAATCAAGAAGTCGCCCAAGCACAACTAGAAAGCTTTTTCCGCGTCGAAAAAGGCGATAACTTAGTGGCCAAAATGAATGTGGAACTCGTCCTTAGAGATGGCATCGTCGAAGACATTCGCGGCGAAATTTAAAGCTAGGGTGAGCAGTTACCCGTCCCTGTCAACTTAACGGTTAAAATCGGCAATAGCAAGGGTTTTTCTCCCTTGCTAACCCAGAAAACCGCCCCTAGCTCACATCATCCCTGACAGGACTTGATCAGACCTTAAAAATATATTAAGATTCTTTATCGATCGCCAAGACAAACTCGCTTATATTGTCCTATAACTTCACCTCTCCATCGACTCACCCTTAATTAGATCCTATAAATATGGAATCTCTATGCTTTCTTTCTTACCCACTATTCTTTTAGCTCAGTCCGCCTCGGTCTTGCCCCAGATAGAGAGGAAATTAATCACCCAATATCAGGAAGTGCGTCAGTTGCCCGGTCAACTAAATGACGTTCTAGTTTTTAATAGCAATAGTCCCGAAGTCGTAGAAAAAGAGGGAATTCTCCTCTCCACTTTCCCCGGCAAAGGAAAACGTTATCCCGTAGCCCATCTCAATCATCCCCTACAAGGACGTTTTGACGTTTTCACCCACCACATCGCTCGTCAAACCGATCCCAATCGCGACTTACACCAGGGCCTGATCGTTACTAATCCCACCTCCAGAAACCTGGTTATCCGCATCCTGCAAGGAGTCAGTTACGTCACCTCCGCCGATGCCCCTTTTGTCGATTTGCCCTCTCTGGTGGAAGATCCCAACGGCCGGGTTTTTTCCGGTCCCGGTTCCCGTTTAGCCGGCGATATCATGCGTCGTCGCCATGATAGCCAATTTCCCACCCAGATCGTCATTCCCCCGGGCCAAAGTCGGATGCTCTTCGATCTGGTTATCCCCAGAAGTAGCGCCCGCTCGACTCTCCTGCGTCTCTACAGCGATGGACCGGTCTATATGGCTAATTTAGCCCTCTACGAAGTTCCCCAAAAAGTCAAAATCGAAGATCGGGAAATAGAAAGCTTTCGTCCCCCTACCCTAGAGGAATGGCGTACCCTATTAGTTAGAGGTGATTTGGCCGCTCCTCGTGATTTTCCCCCCACTCCCCCCGATCAATGGTTCCCCGGCAGAAGAAATTTTTATGGTCGCGTGGCCGGAATTTCTGTCGGTTCGGAATGGGCAACCCGGATTGTCGATCCCAAAGGGGGAATTAATCTCACCATTCCTCAACCTGGTCAAGCTTTTGCCTATCCTTTAAGTACGGTGACAGCAGCTACTTTCGGAACCAGACAAATCCAAAGCGCCCCCATGTTAGTGCGTTATCCCGATACGGCTTTCAAAGCTCACGGTAACTACGGTGTTCACTACTATCTGACTTTACCTCTATATAACAACACTAGCAAAACCCAGGTGGTGGTTTTGAGTATTCAAACCCCAATTAAAGAAGATAATTATCTCGATCGCTTGCTATTTGTTGAACCCGTCCAGGGACCGGTATTTTTCCGGGGTGCAGTGCGCGTTACCTATCGTAACGAACTGGGACGCACTGAGGAACGTTTTTTCCATCTCGTTCAACGGGAAGGACAACAGGGAGAAGCTTTAGTGCAGGTGGAACTTCCCCCTGGCGCCCGACGCGACGTTAATCTCGATTTTCTCTATCCCCCCGATGCCACCCCTCCCCAAGTTTTGAGCGTTAAAACTTTGGAATAGATAGTTTTTCTCGAAAAGTTAACGGCTGATTGTCGGTAAAAATAAGTAAGATAAGTAGGTGGGTATTAAAAACTTTCAGATGCCCCCCTTATTAAGGGGGATCCCCCCGCCTTCGGCTTCCCCCCTTATCAAGGGGGGCTAGGGGGGATCGAACCTAAAATCCATTTTAAATTTAATTATAACCAGCTACTTACACTGATATTAATCTCTCTCTGGGAATTAGCCGATGAATATTAGCAAAACTTGCTTTATTTGCTGCTTATTATCTCAATTCTTGGGCGATGCAGCTGCGAGTTTAGCCGTGACTAAACTCGATTTTGATGCCGGTCAACCCCTCAGAAATCAAGTGGTTAGATCGGGGAAAATTAAGGTACAAGTTAGCTATCAACCTATCGACCTAAACGAGAAAGTTGATGATAATTCTGATATTAATAATGTGTCTTATCAAATCTTTTATAACGGGCAAATTTATCAGCAAAATAGCGGTTATAGTGCCTTTGGATCTGGCTATGTTGAATTAAGAGATTTAGATAATAATGGCATCGATGAGATTATCGTCTCCACCTATAGCGGCGGCACTCATTGCTGCACATCTTTGGTAATTTATACTTGGCAAAAAGATAAATTTATTAGAGAAGAAACGGGTTTTTTAGATGGTAGTGGTGGTTCTTTTGAAGATTTAGATGGAGATAATAATTATGAATTTATCACCGTTGATAATGCTTTTTTGTATGCTTTTAGTTCCTACGCCGCCTCTTTTCCTCCCTCGAGAATTTATACTTTTCAACAGGGTAAATTAGCAGATGTCACCAGAAAATATCCCCAAGAATTAAGAAAAACTTTAGCAGCAATGTTGAAAGCTTTTCAGTTAGCTAAAAAAGAAAAAGCCGAAGTTAATGGCATTTTGGCCGGTTATGTGGCACAGAAAATTCTACTAGGAGAATACCAAGAAGCTTGGCAATTTCTTCTCGCTAATTACGATAAAAACTCCGATTGGGGTCTCGATATCCATGGCGAAAGTATAGCGATCGGAAAATATCCAGACTTTCCCACTGCCCTAAGAGCTTTTCTCCTGAAAAATGGCTACTTAACCCGAACTGGGGTTAAGTAGAAGCGATAAAATTCCCTGTTCAAGGAGGATTTTTTCGGCTGATGGCAGTAAGCAATCAAACCAGAGAGGAGATTAAGGCAAAAATTAACAGGGCTACGGTGGCGGGAATGTTCAACGGAACGAGCGAGCGGCTGTTAATAGCCTTGAACTCAATCAACCACCACCACAACCACCACAACCGCCACAACCGCCGCCACCGCCATCACTGCCGCCACCACCGCCATCACTGCCGCCACCGCCATCACTGCCGCCACTGCCGGCATCACTGCCGCCACTGCCGGCATCACTGCCGCTACCACTGCCGCTACCACTGCCGCTACTAGCAGCGGCTATGGGAGTCAGCATTTGATACAGGTCTGCTAAAGCCATATCCGCCATCAGAACTGTTGCTCCAAACAACGCCACCGCAAGTACCAGTTCAGAATCGCTGCTATTGGCTGTTTTTAAATGTTGTAAGCGATTTGTTAAATCATTAAAAATGATCTCTCCATAACGGCTGCGCTGACGCTGTGGTTTGACAAAAAACCTTGCTCCCAAAACTAGAAGCCCAAATATACAGATGAGAAGTAAACCAACTGGCTTATCGCGAGAAATTCCCACCGCCATTTTGCACAAGCCTATTCCTAGAAGAATAACCACAATCAATGATGGATAAATTTGCGCTTTCAATGCTTGGGCATCGCTCAGAAACAAACCAAGCTGTTCTAGGCGGGAACGAATGCTATCTTTCATTCCTTGAGACTTCTGGAAAACCTGTTTAATTGCCCCATCAGTGGCCAAAATATCTTGTGCAACCGCCTTTTCTACAGGATCGGCAATAGCATCGATCTTTCCTGTCACCACCAGTTTGCTTTGTGTTCTTCCAAATGGTGATTTTTCTTTTAATACCTCCACATAGCCTTGTTTTACCAAACTGGTGATTGCGGCCATAATCAGGCGATGATTGCCCCCCGCCAAGAAAGCTATCTCGTAAGTATTTAAATCAGGTTGCTGCTTTGTATTAGTGCTAACTAGGCACAGGGAAAAACGTAGCCAGGCTGCCAAAGCGATTCCCATCACTCCTAGGGAAATATAGAAGGTTAAAAATTCCGGACCTGTAAAATTCATTGGGTTAGGAATTTGGGAGATTATCTGACAGCCAGTTATCATCAGTGAAAGGAAGGCTAAAAAGGTAAAGATGCCTATTTTTCGCAGTTGTGGTTTGACGGAGACTGTGAAATTAGGTTTTGACAAAACCCAGCTTTGTTGAGTATTGATCCGGATAAAATGCAAATCTCGCCCGAATCGGTCTTTGGGTTTAGGCCAAATATCTATTGGGGGAATATGTCCAAAAAACTGTTCGTAACTTTCTAGCGTCTTGCTATACCAACTGCCAAATTTTAATTGCTCGGATGAACCCCCACGAGTCGGCTCGTGATGTAATGTGGTTTGCAAAATTTTGGGACAGAACTCTTGCCAGTACAATCGCGTATAGGTCAGATGTAAATGCCAAACTTGATCGATTTGGTCGGATGGCGTGACTGGATGTCCTGCTGCAACGGCTAGAAATATAAACTTTTTGTATTCCTCGATCACTCTCTGAGTATAGCCTAAGGACCAGCCGTTATCTCTTGCTAATCGTTGGCTGAAAGATAATTGACTATCTGGCCGATCCAAGGCAAATGCCTGAATTCTTTTATATAGTTCTATCTGTTGAAAGTTCATCGTCCCTAATGGGCTATCCATAAACCGGGCCTCCCGAAAAAAACTGTTTCTAGTCGTTTATTTAGGCCGAAGAGGCTTAACTATGCGTGCAGTTTAAATTTCTTTACAAAAAGCTGGATGCTAACTATCCCTCTTTCATCCCAAAGATAGAGCAAATATTCTCAACAATCAAAATCATTCATCTGGGCAATAAGGGACTTGCGTGGGAATAATATCCCAATCGATCGGAGGGCGCAAGCTTTGCGCCCCTACAGTAACGGATTTTGTCCACAATGTAGGGGCGCACTGCGTTCGCCCAAAAGGTACATTATCAAAGCGCAAGTCCCTAAGTCTCGGAAACCCAAAAGAAAGTTGAGGAAACTGACAGAACCGGTTAGGTGAAGATAAAATACCAGTGGTTGCTTTAATATCACCTAAATAGTCGGTTTTTTGTGTCTTTCCCCCGACTATTGGCTGCTACCACTGGTTTGCTGTTGTTTGTTGTTGTAATCCGAGGAAATATAGTTCTTGCGTTCCCAAGCGCCTGAACTGCATTTGTCTCTCTAGTAACAATTGTAACAGACAATACCCTTTTTGTGTAAAAAAAAGTAAACAATTTGGTAAAAAATTATTTTTTGCGGTAATCTTCAACCCTCTGAGGACAGCCCCAGATTACCGTTTCCTGTTTGTAAACCACCATACCGGGCTTGGCGCCCTTGGGTTTATAGACGTATTTGGGACGGGTATAGACGACGGGAACCTGTTCACTATGGCGAGCGCGGCTATAATAAGCGGCGTAATCGGCGGCAAATTGCAGATCGGCGGCTTCTGGAACTGTACCGGGGGTTAAACGGAGTAAAACGTGACTACCGGCGATTTCTTGACTATGAAACCAGATATCGTAATCGCTGGCGCTACGAAAAGTTAGCCGATCATTTTGACGGTTATTTCTGCCAATCCATAATTCGACTCCAGAGGGAGTAGTAAAGCGCATGGGTTCGGATTCTTTATTATTCGTCCGATTACGCTGGTAATTGCTTTCTAAATACTTCTGTTGTATTAATTCTTCTTGTATCTCGTCTAATGCCTCTAAATCTTCGCTGCCGCTATAATTTTCTAGTTGACTTAAACTCGATCGCACTTGTTCGAGATAATTAATTTCACTAACCACTTCCTCTAATAAAGGTTCCACCGCTAACCGCGCTCTTTTTAATTTCTGATGTTGTTTATAAAAATATTGGGCATTCTGTACGGGATTTCTTTCGGGATCAAGAGGAATAATTACAGGGGTTCCTGTCTCGAAATCTGCCAAAGTAATGCTAGTCATTCCCTGCGGTATTTGCTGCAGATTGGCCATTAATAAATCCCCTTGCTCTTTATAGCGATCAGCATGAGCAGATTCTGCTAGTCTTGTTTGAAATCCCGCCGCTTTAGTTTGCAGTTTAGTCAGTAAAGAGGTAATTTTTTGGTTTAATTTTTGCTGTAGTTGTCGAAAGCTTTCTTGATTAATTTGCTCGCTATAATAACGGTTTAATAATTCTTGGACATCTTTAGCCGCTGCCAGCATCTCCCCACCGATAACTGTATAACCTTCTCTCGTCCATCCCGGTTGAAAGGTTTTATTTTCAAGGATTTTTAACCATTCTTGCCAAGCTGAAAAGAGCTTTTCCCAATCAGTATTATCTAACTGATCCGTGTTTAATTTCGGGTTAATTTTGGCTTTTTGTAACAGCGATCGAGCGATGACGGGACTAACCCCACGATAGGTACTAACTAACTGTTTTTCGATAGTTTTAGGGATTAAACTAACCCTAGCTTGCCAACTGCTTAAGGATTCTTCTAAACTGGGGTCTGTTGCCAATAAAACGGGGGGTAGTTGATAGATTTGTCCCGTTTGTACGGTGCGAACACTAGACTGAGTGGCATTGACTTGATGGGCAACGGTGACGATTTGATTGTCAGCCGCAGTTAAAATCACATTGCTATATTTGCCCATAATTTCTATATACAAATGCCACAGCGCCGGATCATCGGGACGTTGGGCAAATTGCAGATCGATGACTCTTTCCCACGGGGCAACAAATGCTAATTTCGTCAGCGCAAAACCATTGAGTTGATGACGCAATTGATCGCTGAAAGTGAAGGTATCGGGGACTTTTGGCGGTGGATCACCAATATGCAGCCGCGCCCCTTGGGGATGCCAAGAAATAATTAACCATCCTTTGCGATCGAAGGTTCGTAAATGGAGGGCGATCGTTTGGCGATCAATTTGATACACTTGTTCTAGTCTGGCCGGCAGCCAAGCGGCGGCAATTTCGGCACAAGTGGCACTGAGGGTGGTAAAGTCTAGGGATTGCATTTTCAGTTATCAGTTATCAGTTATCAGTTATCAGTTATCAGATTTGAGTTTTAAGTGGACAGTGTTATCTAGCAGTTGCCGTTTTCTCTTCACTGATTACTGATTACTGTTCACTGAAAAGCCACCTAACCTCGATCACCTTTTTACTTTTTACTTTTATAAAAGGGTTTTTTAACGACGGTAGCGGGGTAGGTGCTGCCGCGAATTTCCACTTCGATCGCCTGTCCGATCGAGGCGAAAGGTGTGGGAAGATAGGCTAAAGCGATCGCTGTGTTTAAAGTTGGTGATAAAGTGCCACTGGTGACTTTACCCACCATTTCCCCAGCGAATATTACCGGATAATCGTGACGGGCGATATGTTTGCCGGACATCTGCAATCCCACCAAGAGCCGATTGACACCATTAAGTTTTTGGTCTTCCAGGACATCACGACCGATAAAATCGCCTTTTTCTGGCAGATGAACCAACCAATTTAAGCCAGCCTCTAGGGGACTCGTGCTATCGTCGATATCCTGTCCATAAAGGGCTAAAGCTGCCTCTAAACGCAGGGTATCCCGGGCCCCCAAACCGCAGGGAGTCACCCCTAAATTTAAGAATTCCGTCCAAAGTTGCTGCCCGATTTCAGGGGTGGCCATAATTTCAAACCCATCTTCTCCCGTGTAACCGGTCCTAGCGATAAAAACTTTTTCCCCGAAAAGCTGGCTTTCCCAGTGATTAAATAGGCCAAAATCGCTTAATTTTTCCCTGATCAAGGGCTGTAAAATTGTGGATGCTTTGGGTCCTTGCAGGGCAATTAAGACCCTTTCTCGCGATAAATCTTCTAATTTGACCCCCGATCCCTCTAAATTGCCTAAAATCCATTCTCGATCTTTATCGGTAGTTGAGGCATTAACAATTAACAGGCCCTGGCTTTCGCTTTGGTAGTAAAAGATAATATCATCGATTATGCCACCGTCCGGGTTAAGTAAAACGCTATACTGTGCCTTTCCTGCCCTTAAACGGGCTAAATTAGAAGGAACTAGGGTTTGGAGAGATTGAACCAGATTATCTCCAGTTAAGATAAATTTGCCCATGTGGGAAATGTCAAACATCCCGACACCGTTGCGGACAGCATTATGTTCGATTTTTAAGCCGCTAAACTGTATCGGCATCTCCCAACCCGCAAAAGGGGTAAATTTGCTGGTTTGTTGGGCAATTAAATTGTATAAGGGGGTACGAATAGCGGGGGAAGTTGCTTCTTGGTTGGCCACGGTGTTCTCGATCGAATGGTTTTCTGCCTAGAGTAGCATAGCAGTTATCAGTGACCAGTTATCAGTTATCAGTGACCAGTTATCAGTGACCAGTTATCAGTTATCAGTTATCAGTGACCAGTTATCAGTTATCAGTGACCAGTTATCAGTTATTAGTGACCAGTGACCAGTAAACAGTGATCGATCACTATCCACTATCCACTGATTACTGATTACTGATTACTGATAACTGAAAAAGTTCCCCACTCTCTTAACCTTTCTCGCACTCTGTCAATGGGAATTGCGAAACCGCAGCCCAATCTAACGGCATTTTCTAGGGGTTTAGGAGTGGAGGTATTATCACAAAATAAACTCGCTTGGGAAATCACTCCCACCACTTGATTTTTATCGTTTAAAACTGGACTTCCCGACTGTCCAGAAACGACAAACATGGATAAACTTAAGGATTTTTCGTTATTATCATTAACAGTGCCTTTGCTGACAGTCCAATCTTTTTGATTAAAAGGATTACCGATCGAGATTACTGGTTGATTAGGGGCAATTGGTAGCGGTGCTAAAGCTAAAGGTTTTAAATCTGGGGGGGGATTTTTTACCTCTAATACTGCTAAATCGAGCCAGTCGTCAGCGGGGGTAGTGTGGATAATTTTAGCTTTTGAACGCTTGCGAATTTTTCCCTGGGGTGGTTGGCTATAATACTCCACAAAAATGCGGGACCCTGCATCGATTTCTTGACGAGAATTCGTGACCACATGGCGATTAGTCACGATCCAAGCTCTATCTTTATCTCGTTTTAATAACCAACCCGTGCCGATACCATTGTTATTTTTGCCGCGCACGATAATTTTAACAATTGAGCGTTTTAAATTCACCAGAGGATCACTCTTAACACTGGGAATTATCTCTGGCATTTTTAATAATTCGGGATTGTCGTGAATTAATCTTCCCCGTTGGATTTCCTGTAAAATAAATCTAACTTCTGATAAATTGGGATCGATTTCTACGGCCTGCCGACACCAATTTAGACCCGCATCGATCTGACCGCTATTAATATAGATATAACAGAGATTTTCGTAAATCTCGGCATTTTTGGGACTAATTTGGCGTGCCTGTTGAAAAACTGCCATGGCTTCCCCTAGTTTTCCCTGTTCCGCTAAAGCTTTACCTAAATAATTATAAATATCCCCATCTTTAGGAGCGTAAATTAAAGCCTGTCGATATATTTGCTCTGCTTCCTGCCATTTTCCCTGTTTTGCTAGGGTTTCTCCTAATTTTTTGTAGATTTCACCCTGACTAGGTGTCAATTCTAGAGCTTGCTGATAGGCATAACTGGCCTCTGGCCAGAGTTGCTGTTCACTGTAGGCCTTTCCCAGATAAAAATAGGCCTTTCCCTGAGTAGGATCGAGAAAAACCGCTGCTTGCAGAGCTTTCGCCGCCTCATCCCAACGTTGTAAACTATAGAGGGCTTTTCCTAGCTGAAATTGCGCTTTAAAAGTTGGTTTAATGATCATTGCTTTTTGGTAAGCATCGATCGCCTCTGACCATTTTTCCTCCTGCGCGAAGATATCTCCCAAAGCGACTAAATAATTACTTTGGGAGGGTTCCATCGGTGGTTTATGATTAACGATAAAGCCACGATCATAGGCTTCTAAGGCTTCAGAATAGCGTTTTTGACTTTGCAAGACCTGAGCGATTTTTATATGGGCTTGGACTGAATTTTCGTCAAAAGATAAAACTGTTCGGTAAGCAGACAGAGCCGATTCCTTCTCCCCCGCGGCCAAAAGTCGATCGCCTTGCCAAAGATAAGCCAAGGCAATAAGATAAAAAATAGCAAAGGGAGCGGCGACGATGAAGGCAATAATTAAAAATATTTGCACGGGTTTGCTAGAATAGCGGCGACCGATTTTAATGTCTTTTCTTTTCATTTCTTGGTTAGGATAGACAACAGGCTAGAGGTGGTTCGATAATCGACCTAGACCAATTTAGATGCGCGGGCCGCTTATACATATTTTTCCCCTTTCCTGTTGCCCTTTCCGCAATTCTAGCCCTCCTTCTTTCTAGGGTATAAATGTAATTTTGTCCAACTACTTACCGATTACTGCTGCGAGCGCTGGGTAGGATTAACATAGCGTCACCGAAGGAATAGAAACGGAAACGCTCTTGGATAGCTGCTTGATACAATGCCAGTAGTCTTTCCCGTCCGACTAAGGCACTGACTAACATCATCAAACTGGACTTGGGTAGGTGAAAATTAGTGATCATGCCGTCGATAACTCGCCATTGATAACCTGGATAGACAAATAAATTGGTTTTTCCCTGAAAAGCGGTTAATTTATCGCTCTTACTTTCTTTAATTGCCCCTTCCAAGGCGCGAGCTACCGTGGTCCCCACGGCGATAACCCGGCCACCTCTAGCCTTTGTTTGGGCAATTTTTTCGGCAGTTTCGGCGGAAATCTCTAAAAATTCTTGGTGCATTAGGTGTTCTGTAATATTTTCCAATTCCACGGGACGAAAGGTTCCCACTCCCACATGAAGAGTGATATAGGCGGTATCTATACCCTTCTGAGCGAGCTTATGGAATAATTCGGGAGTAAAATGTAATCCGGCCGTGGGAGCGGCCACAGAACCCTGTTTATCAGCGTAAACTGTTTGATAACGGTCTTCTTCCGCCTCCGATTCGGTGACGTAGGGGGGGAAAGGAATATGACCGTACTCTTCCAACATATCCCAAAAACTGCGTCCGGGATGACGTTGAAATTCCAGCAGACGACCACTGGTGTTCAGATCTCGATCGATTACTTTCGCTAACCATAATTTTTCTTTGTCTTCCGTTCGCCCTGTTTTCGGATAAAAAAGGACTTCTGAACCGACTTTAAAGCGTTTTCCCGGTTTCACTAGAGATAACCAACGATAGTTATCTTGTTCTTCCAATAGTAATATTTCTATGGGTGCGCCTGTGGTTTTACGACCAAATAAACGGGCCGGAATCACGCGGGTATCGTTGAGAACCAACAAATCCCCCGGCTCTAACCAAGTGGGTAAATCCCGAAAAATAGCCAAATTATGACTATTGGGAGAATCTACTACCAAAAGACGGGAACTGTCTCGGGGTTCTGCGGGATTTTGGGCAATTAACTCCGGAGGAAGGTGATAATCGTAGCTGGAGAGTGATTGGTCAGGGATCATCATCATTATCATCATAAAGATCTTCGCAAAAGTTGGGTAATCCTACCCAGGCGAACTTCACTAAATCGGGGATTTCTCCCCTTGGTATCTGGAACGGTTTATCGTCAGACTAGAGATATAACACTAATTGTGACTATTAGCCAACAGCCCAGCGGCCACTATGGATTATCTCTATTTTCTTGCTAACGCTAGTTTAACGCTACGAGTCACCGAATACCTGCGATCGATGACTCATCTACCCTCCTCCGTCATGACGGTTATTCATCAGATTAACGGTTGGGTGGTCAAGGTAAAGTTTAATCAAATGCTTACTCCTTGCCAACACGGGGATTTTCGCGCCTACATGAATGAGTTAGGGATTCCCTATCAACCGGAAATGCGTCTCCAGATGGTTTTTTGGAGTTTGGAAACAGGACAATCCCCCATTGATGTCATGCGTCGTTACCAAGTGGCGATCGTGTCCCATGGTACCCCGGATCAGCAAGATATAGAGGCTTTTCGGCAACAATTTACTAAGGGTTTAGGATACTGTCCGGAAACTCTGGCCTAGTGTTTATTTTTTCTCGGGATGCTCTTCAAGGGCAACTACAGGACTTAAATCGTTGATGTGATCTATTAATTGATACAAGCGTCCGTAACTCTTGCCGTTGAAGTAAAAAACTAGACGAGGTAAATGGTGGCTGGAATCGCGATTCTCTCGTTCTAGAATTTGACTAGGTTCGATTTTCCCCTTAACTACGATATCGCCGAAGTTTTGGTTAATTTGTTCGATCTGTTCCCCGCTTAGTTCGTGATTAAGACGAATAACAAAGGATTCTCCCACAAAACGGCTGGAGTGATACACCCGATAGAAGTGGCGAATTGTTTGACAAGCGTGGTCTAGATCGTTGGTAATAGTATAAAAATTCCGATCTTCGGCGGATATCAGTCCTCTTTTTTGCAGATTTTCACTAATTTGTGCTTGCCAAGTTTGCCAGTAATCCCCATCAGGCTCATCAATTAATACTAGGGGTGCAGGTCCGTATTTACCCGTTTGACAGAGGGTAAGCGTCTCAAAGGCTTCATCTTGGGTGCCGAAACCACCGGGGAATAAAGCTACTGCGTCACTTTCCCGCAGAAAAAATAGTTTTCTGGTAAAGAAATATTTAAAATCGATTAATTTGGCATCATTTATGATATAGGGATTAGCCCCCTGTTCAAAGGGTAGCTGAATATTTAATCCGAAGGAATTTTCCCGGCCGGCGCCTTCATTCCCCGCTTGCATGATGCCACCCCCAGCACCGGTTAACACCATAAAACCGTATTGACTGATACGACGTGCGAATTCTACTGCGAGACGGTATTCACTGCTGTCGGGTTTGATGCGTGCCGAGCCAAAAATGGTCAGTTTACGAATGTGACGGTAGGGGTAAAATACCTGAAATCCCTTTTCTAGATCTTCGATCGCGTAGGTTAAAATTTTCCAATCCAGGCGATCGATTTCCTCCCCGGCAATTCTGACTATTGCTTCCAGAGATCTTTGAATCCATTTACCATCTTTCAAGTGGGGTAAATGTTGCAGCAATTTCAGCAAGTCTTCGGTTAATTCAGAATAGGAGTTGTTCATTTGGGTGTTGGGTGTTGGGTTTTGGGTGTTAGAGTTTTGGGGTGTTGGGTGTTGGGGTGGTCACTGCGTGCGCGTTGCGGGGGGTTTTAGGGTTTTAGTTGAAATTCCCCACTTCCCCACTTCCCCATTCCCCCATTCCCCATTCCCCATTTCCCTGTCCATTAGTTAACTATTCAAAGACTTAAAGATCACTGTTCAGGATTATTTATTGCTTGATTAACTTGGGTGATTTGGGTTTGAAAATATTGTTCACGATAACGGATAGCTTGGGCTAATTCCGCACCTTTTTGGAAAGCGAGCAAAGCTTGGGGATAATTTTTTCTCTCTAGATAAATTTGACCGATTTGATCGTAGGTATTCATTAAACCGTAGTAATTATAACCCAATTCATGGACTTTAATTAATTCTTGATAGATTTGTAAAGCATAATCTACCTGTTGATAACTTTTATAAAGTTCTGCTAACTTATTTAAAGCTTCTCCTGCGGTGCCGTACTGTTGTAAAGCAAAAGCGAGAGAATAGGCTTCTTGAAAGTTTTGGCTGGCTTTATTTGCATCTTTTAAAGCTTGATAATCTAAACCAATTTGAATTTTTAGATCGGGAATTAACTGTATTTGCTGATTTCTGATTTGGGTTTCAGCTATTTCTTCTTTAATTTTTACGGCGTTAGCTGGTTGCAGAGATTCTCGATAAATTTCTGCTAGTCTTTGCAAATAAATTCCTTGAGTCAAAGAATTATTCTGCACCTTAGAAATAGTTAATAATTCCTCATAGACTGGAGCTGCTTTTTGATAATCAAAACGGGATAAATGAATTTGACCAAGTTTATTTAAAGTTGCTTCTACTGCCAGATTATCACCAGATTGTCTGGCATTAGCTAGGATTTTATCATAGATAATTATCGCCTCATTAAAAGCTCGTACCTGTTGATAGGATGTACCTAGTAATGCTAATAATTCCCCGTCCATTGTCTGGTTAGTTTCTGCGGTTTGTTGCACAGTTTTTAAACGAGCAGTAATTAATTTAACATCCTCGGTTCGATCTCGATTCCAAGCTGCTAAACCCACTTTTCCCAAAGATTTGACTTCTTCTTTTGCTCCTAAATAACGATTTAATTTAATCACTTCATACCAGATGGGAAAAGCTTCCTCATTTAATCCCGCATCGTATTTAGCCTGAGCTTCAGCATCGCGTTGATCGATGTATAATAACAGTTGACGACGCTCCAAGGGAGTTAAAGGGCGATCGATTGCGGGTAATAAAGGACTTTTTAGGGGAGTTTCGAGGGGATTGGGTGCAGGGGTTTCTGTTTGTGCTAGGAGAGGAAGGGAAGTACCGATCAAACAGAGCCATAAACTGAGAGAAAAACGTAGCATAATAGATGGATAGGAGCGTAGTAGAGGATGATATTTTGTGATCGATCGATTCTATAAGAGACTGACTGCCGAAAATTTGCGTTTCCCAATTTTGGGTTTAATTGCTAGTTTGATTGTAACCTTTAGTCTGGGGGCCTGTGGTGTCTCCCCGCAAGTTTTAGCAGAACAACGAATGTTTCTACCCCTCTCGGTCGAGTTTTTGGGAGAATATCAATTGCCACAAGCGGATTATCAAGGGACAAGGGTGGGGGGATTATCGGCAATTACATACGATCGTGCCAATAACCGCTTTTATCTCCTCAGTGATGATCGTTCTCAGAAAGCTCCGGCCCGCTTTTATCGGGCTAGTTTGCAGATAAATGGTGAAAAAATCGAAAAAGTGAATTTAGAGGCAGTCACGTTGCTAAAAGATGGCAAGGGAGAAACGTTTAAAAAGGGATCGATCGACCCGGAAGGTATCGCTTTTTCGCCCCGACAAACTTTGTTTATTTCCAGTGAAGGTGCGGTTAAACAGGGAATTGCTCCTTTTATTGCTGAATTTGATTTGCAGGGACAATTAAAGGAGTCTTTGTTAATTCCTAATCGCTTTTTACCAGATGATACCAATCAAAAAGGAATACAGGATAATTTAGGGTTTGAATCCTTAACTTTAGGGATTACCAGCACTCTCAAAGACGATCCTTTTCGTTTGTTTACTGCCACAGAAAGCGCGTTAATTCAAGATAGTCCCACGGGAAAAAGAGCAGAAAATCTCAGAGTGCGACTTCTTCATTATGTTATTGATCCGATTGGTGCGCCTGTGTTAGTATCAGAACAATTGTATGTGTTAGATGAGCCACCCAGTGGTGCGAGATACTACGGTTTAACGGAATTATTAGCTTTAGAAAAAGAGGGTTATTTTCTCAGTTTAGAGCGAACTTTTGGTTTAGAAGGTTTTGGAGCGAAACTATTTCAGGTAGTTAATGGGAGTGCCACCGATACCTCGAAAATTGCTCGGATACCGGGAGAATTAGAAGCTTTACAGGTGCAACCCTTGCGGAAAAAATTATTACTAGATTTAGGGACTTTAGGGATTGATTTAGATAATTTGGAAGGAATGACCCTCGGTCCAAGATTAGCTGATGGCAGTCGCTCTTTGATTTTAGTCAGTGATGATAATTTTAATCCGAATCAGGTCAATCAGTTTTTACTATTTCGACTCAAGGAAAAATAAACAAGAGATGGTTAACTGCCTCACCTATCCCCTTCTGGGAGAAGGATTGGGGTGAGGACTACCAATAAAGAAAAATGGGATAAATAGCCGGTTTAAAGACAAAACGGCCGGTTAATAATCACTTTTTTCGATATCTTTGCGAATATCATTCAGGTCAATATAGCGATCGGTGGCGTTGCGTAATTCCCTAGCGATCATCCCTTCCGTAGAAACTACGGTAATATGAGTATTTTTAGAGCGCAATAGTTCGATCGCTCGTTCAAAATCTCCATCACCGCTAAATAAAATCACTCGATCATATTGATCGACGGTATTAAACATATCGACGACAATTTCGATATCTAAATTAGCCTTCTGAGAAAAACGACCGGAACTATCATCATAATATTCTTTCAAAATTTTCGTTCTCACCGTATAACCCAAACTAATTAAAGCATCGCGAAAACCTCTTTGATCTTGGGAATCTTTTAAACCCGTGTACCAAAAGGCATTAATTAACATAATATTCGGGTCGTTGGTGAAGTAATTTAACACCTTGCGCGGGTCAAAAAACCAACCATTTTTTTGTTGAGCATAAAACATATTATTGCCATCCACAAAAATCGAAAGGCGATCTTTCGGACGACCGCCACCATTACAATGACAAAGACCGGCTTCTGTCATACAAAATACATACCTAATTTTTTATAGAGTTTAACTATAAAATTACCTTTGAGTAATTTTACGGGGGAAAACGACTATTCTTTGAGGAATAGCGGTGATTTGAGAGCAAAAGGATAGCAACTAAAATAAAAATTAGCTTTTTTGTCTAAGTAGGGAGGCACAATTATTTGTAGGATGGGTTAGCGGTAGCGTAACCCATGCGGGCGTTGGGTTTCATGCTTCAACCCAACCTACGTTCATCTTATATTTAATTCCACCCACCCACTTAGGAGACAAACTAGATAATAGTTTGGGAATAATTAAAAGTGATAATAGAGGGATTGTACAGTAATCAGGTCATTTTGATAATCTTTCTCGATAGATGGGTATCAATAGGGCTGGTTAGATCAGGTAGGAACACCAATCACTCCAACCTCCAGAATATAGCTTAACATTCTCGTATCCGGCTAGGGTCAGGGAAAAGATATTAACACAGGCTGTCACTCCCGAACCACAGTAGAGGATAATTTCTTGATCGCCTTGCCGCTCTTGCCAACGTTGTTTTTGCAGGGCCAGGGGTTGAGAAAAACCCTGACTATCGGTGACTTCCAACCAGGGATAATTAAGCGCCCCCTCGATGTGGCCGGCGATCGGATCGATCGGTTCCCTTTCGCCCCGATAGCGATCGCTTTCCCTGGCATCAATTAACACCACTCCCCCTTGCTCTTTTTGCCTTTTTACCTGCTCGATCGTGACTACCCAATCCTGTTGAACTTGGGGGAGAAAAGCGCCGGTTTTCGGCACAGGTATCTGATTAGAGACGGGATAACCGGCATTTAACCAATTTTGCCAACCACCATCGAGAATGCTGACTCGTTCATGGCCCAGATAACGTAATAACCACCAGAGACGACTGGCAAAGGCAAAACGGGAGGAATCGTAGGCGATGACATGGGTTTGACCAGAAATCACCCCTAAAGAGCTTAATTTAGCGGCTATCGTCTGCGGATTCGGTAAAGGATGACGGCCGCCATGAGGGGCAACGGGAGCCGATAAATCGCAATCGAGGTGTAAATAGAAGGCATTTTCAATATGATTGGCTAAATACTCTTGATAACCGAGATCGGGATCGTTTAACTGAAAACGACAGTCAATAACCATCAGATCGGGGCGATCGAGATTAGTCACTAACCAACTAGGAGAAACTAGGGGTGCGATCGGATTCATGGCGGGAAAATTGTTTAATAATTAATAGACAGTTGCGCTGATCTTCGCTGCGAGTATAACTGAGTTGATCGGCGATTTTTTCGAGGATCGGCAGTCCTTGCCCATGAGCGGAGAAACTATAGTCACGATGGGCATTTTTCTCGATAAAGCTCTCTAAATCGAAGGCGGAACCCCGATCCCAGATGCGAAGTTCCATCTGGTGGGGGGCAATCTCGATCTCGATCTCGATCGGAATTTCGGGGGGTAGGTGTCGGTGAGCGTGACGGACCGCATTGGTAAAACCTTCGGCAAGAGCAAGCTGACACTGGAGCCAGTCTTTTTGGGGAATGCCCGCTGGTTCAAGTTGCTCAAAATACTTTAAAACGGTATCTAAGGACCTGAGATCGCTATCTACCTGAAAAGAAATCTTCACCCCCGGCTTACCTCTCCAATGCCTTACGCTAGAAGTTATACCATTTTTCCCAAACTATGACTGATGTGTTATACTTTGCACGGCTACAACTTGCATTTTTTACTCAAGGACAATAATATAGTTTAAGAGTCATAATTAGAAGCAAAGCACTCATTAAAAACATGATTAACCTAGAATTCACGGAAGAAGAAAAGAACTCACTGTATT
>NZ_JADBVE010000221.1:0-8272 GCF_020245285.1 Microcystis sp. M31BS1 | reverse complement strand
GGGATCGAACCTAAAATCCATTTTTAATTTAATTATAACCAGCTACTTAAAATGATGAATATTACTATTTTAAATCTCTACGATAGCGATTATCAACTTTGGTTAGAAAACACTATCAACCAATTGCGTCGGGGGGATTTTCAAGCGGTAGATTGGCAGAATTTATTAGAGGAGTTGGCAGATTTGGGAAAAAGTGAACGACGAGCATTAGAAAGTTTATTAACTCGACTCCTAGAACATTTACTGAAGTTAACTTACTGGCAATCCCAACGGGATTATAATCAAGCTGGATGGAAAAAAGAAATTCGCAATTTTCGGATTCAGATCAAAAAAATTCTCAAAGATAGTCCCAGTTTAAAGTCCTATTTAAGGGAAATTTTGCAGGAATGTTATCTCGATGCTCGCAATCTGCTTATTGACGAAACCGAATTAGATGCCAGTATTTTCCCTCTGGAAGTGTTAGCTAATCTCGAGGAGATTCTCGATCAAAATTGGCTGCCGGATTGGGAAGCTATCAGCAAGGATTCTGAACAGTGCAATTAAGGAGTAAAAAATGATGAATATTACCAGGCCAAATCTCTACGATAGCGATTATCAACTTTGGTTAGAAAACACTATCAACCAATTGCGTCGGGGGGATTTTCAAGCGGTAGATTGGCAGAATTTATTAGAGGAGTTAGCAGATTTGGGGAAAAATAATCGACGAGCGCTTAAGAGTCTCTTAACTCGACTCCTAGAACATTTACTGAAGTTAACCTACTGGCAATCCCAACGAGATTACAACCAAGCAGCATGGAAAAAAGAAATCAGGAATTTTCGCCTACAAATTGCTGATCTTTTAGAAGATAGTCCCAGCTTAAAGTCCTATTTAAGGGAAATTTTAGCCAAATGTTATCTCGATGCTCGCAATCTGATGATTGACGAAACCAGATTAGATGCCAGTATTTTCCCCGTGGAAGTATTAGCTAGTCTGGAGGAGATTCTCGCTGAAAATTGGCTGCCGGATTGGGAAGATATAAACAGCGATAAATCTTCCCAAGCGAACTAAAGATTAGCTTCACCTACCCGGTTTACAAACATTATAATCTTCGTGAGAGATAACCGCTTCTGGGACGAGGAGATTGCCGTGGTCGCGACAGATGAGGCGATAATTGCGGGTAACGGGGATACTGATAATAAAGCGATCGTGTCGCAATCGTTTACCGTGGAAATCTCGATAATTGCGGTGATTTTGTAATCCTTGCAGGATTTCCCTAGCTTTAAGTACCACATTTTTCGGTAATTCCCGCAGATCGATCGGATCTTGGGAAAAAGTGGCTTCCCAGGCATTTTTTTGACGTTTTCTTTCTTCCCAAGCGGCATCTAGTTGAGCGCAATGATGGCAGACTTGGCCATAACCCTTGTGACCACAGGGAAACTTCTTCTTTCTTCTGGACATAATACCATCTGTCTGTAAGGCTGTGAGAGACTATTCAAGAGCGGTAAAGCTTGCTTCACTTTTGGCAGATGGAGAAGAAAGTCTTTACCTAGTGATTATCTATACTTACCAGCATACAGGGATCGATACCTCGTTTGGCCATTGACCGGCAAGAAAGTTGATCTTGGTTAGTTAGGGCCTGCTGTCACCAACAGGATTAAGGCTGCTTAGAATAATTCCCATTCTTGGGTTCTTAAACGTTTGAGAATGGCCAAACGGCTACTAAAATAATTAGCACAGAGACGACTATAATCGGTTAAACGCAGGTTATTTAAGCTAATTGACCAAGACCAAATATAGGCCGCTTGGGTGAGATACTGAAGACAAGATAATTCACCATCGGTTAAAGGCACTGTTTGATCGTAACCTTGAATAAAACTGTGGCGAACCTGGCGATTTAAACCAGATTGTAGGGAAACTTGCAGAAATTTAGCGATATCAAAAACTCGCCAACCATAACCGCACTGATCGAAATCAAATAGGGTCATCTGATTATCAGGGGTGATATGCACATTACCACTATGAGGATCGCCCCAACAAATGCTCCAATAGGGAGATTCTGTCGGTAATTTAGCGGTTTCTTCCTCTATTTCCCCAATGGTTTCTAAGACACAGTCTAGGTCGCTCGGTCGTTGGTGCAGAAAAGGTGCAATAATTTGCAGGGAATCCTCGAGAAGATATTTGAGGTTGAGGGGATGACGATAGGCTAGGGTTTGAAAATCTGCCGTCACCTGATGTAAATTAGCCACGATCGCCCCTAAATGATAGGCTTGCTCTATATCTATATCCCCAATGGCAATTCCCCCCGGAGCATAGGGAAAAAGGACGGCGTAACGTTTCCCTTCCGGAGCATTAATTTCTAGGGATAAATCACCGTTTTTGCTGCGAATTGGCGCGGCGACGGGAACCTGAGAGCGATCGAGATAATCTAATAATTCTAACTCGAAGTCGATTTCCATTTTGCTGCGCCAATGGCAGTGAGACACTCGCAAAATGTAAGGAGTTGTCATGGTTTCGAGGAGATACACATCACTTAAACCCCGATGCCAAAATTGACAATTTTTCGGTACATCAATCTCGTAACGAGAAAAAACTAAATCTGCTAGGGCAGCGGGAGCCAGAGTGGAGTAGAGTGTGGGAAAAGTCCATTCTCCAGGCCGAAAATTGGCAGCGGCAGAACTAGAAGGCAGTAAATTGAGCGAAGCCAGAAAAGTCGTCACGGTTCCCTCCCGATGCAAGTGTGGACAACGCTCGCATCATCCTATTTTATAGGCCACATATATTACAAATTGGTTCGATCGCTCCGTATATTTCGCTACATTCCTCTGACTTGAAAGAGGGTGTGGGGTGTGGGGTGTAGGGAAAGAAACCTCTTTCATCTGTGGGGGTGAAAATTTTTTCATCGGGACTGACTCCTTACCCCACAGTTAACTTTACTTTTTTCCAACTACTTATCAGTACCCCAAAAATTAATATAGGAGCTGCTGAAAAAGTTTGTTGGTGGAGGCAGGGTGTGGGGTGTGGGGTGTGGGGTGTGGGGTGTAGGGTTTTACCGATTTTGAGATAGTCAGTTATCTAATTTTCAGGGAAAAAGTCCAGGAATTTTACCCCCGATCACTCCAATGGTCAGCACTTTTTGAGGGGAAAAAAGTCTAAAAGCCTTATCCAAAAAGGTTTTTAGATTTATTCAGCAAACCCTAGTTATTAACCGCTGATTCTAACATAGTAATTGTTCCCCGATTAGCATCAAATTCTACCTCAATACCGATGGGAATAGTTTCAATAATCTCCAAATGTCCGATCATTAAACCTAAACAAGCGGGAATTTTTAAGGGTTGAATATATTCTCGGATCACTTCTTCTAAAGTCAGGGAACCATAGTCACTATCGGCGCTACAGTTGCTACATTGACCGAAGATAAACCCAGATAAATTATCGAAAATTCCCGCTAATTTTAATTGATTTAACAGGCGGTCAATTTCATAAACATCTTCACCAATATCTTCTAAAAATAGTATAGCTCCGTTAAAATTAGGTAGATAGGGAGAGCCAACTATTGAGGCTAAAGTGGTTAAATTACCACCGATTAATTTACCTTTTGCTTGACCTTTAGTAATAGTTTGAATGCGATTTTTTACCTGCATTAAACGATTAGCATCATCGGGATCGGGAAGATTTCTAAAAGTCAACTTTTCCCCAGAAAATAAAACCCGTCGAAAGCTTTCAGTTTGAGCGCTGCGCCAACTAGAAAAGCCATTAGGAGCATGGAAAGTAACTAAACCAGTTTTGGCATAAATAGCCAACAATAAAGAGGTTATATCACTAAAACCACAGATAATTTTCGGATGACGACGAATTAAATCGTAGTCGAGATAAGGCAATAAACGAGAGCTTCCCCAACCGCCGCGAATTGGTAAAATTAAGGCAATATTATCATCGGCAAAAAATCGATTTATATCCGAGGCTCGCTCCCTATCTTTACCAGCTAGATAACCATAACGATCTAAAGCGTATTGACCAACTTTTGGGACTAATTTTAAAGCTTTAACTGCTTCGATAACTATATTTAAATCATCTTCTTTAAAAGTTGCCCCCGCCGGACTAATAATACCCACTCCGTCCCCCGGTTGTAGATGTGGCGGTTTAATTAGAGGAAAATTATTACTAACAACTTTTCTAGGAATTAGGGAAAAACTAACAGCAGTTAGGGCGGAATTAATGAAAAATTGACGGCGCTTCATTCTGATAGTTTTTAGAGAAATTGCCAGGGAAATAAGAATTTAAGTAGGTAGGCGTTAAAAATTATCAGATGCCCCCTTATTAAGGGGGGATCGAGGGAAAAAAAAGTTTTCACAATTGCCCCAGCTAAGAGGACAATTAATGCCCAAACCTGATATTTTTGGTTTCCTTCTAATGAGTTTAGTCGATTTTCTATTCCCTCAACTTTTCCCGTTAACACCGCTTGTCCTACCTTTAAATCCGTCACATCTTTTTGTAACGAATCGATTTTTCCCTCCATCCGCATCAAGATAGTTTCTAGGGAATAAGTAACCGTTTCCTGAGATTGATTCATTTGTTCAAGACCTTTTAGTTAATTTTTGCCCTAGAAAAGCCATTATGCTTCCGATTTTGCCATATCGCGAATGATATCGCCGCGGGTGATAATACCAATTACTTTGTGGGTTTCTTCCTCAATCACCGGTAAACGACGCACATGACGATCATACATTAACGAGGCCGCTTCTTTCAAAGGGCGATCAGCCGTGATACTAATAGGTTTATCGGTCATTACTTCCCCCACGGTTTGACCGAGAGCTTTATGGAGTAATTTCTCGTGACGGCTAGGATTTTGTAGATAGATGACGCTATCGAGGAGCATAATGTAAGGAGGAGCTTCTACTCCCGTTTCCTGCCACATAAGGTCAGTTTCGGAGATAACCCCAATCAGTCGCATATTGTCATCCACCACGGGTAAACCGCTAAACCGCTTTTCGGCCAAAATCTTCACTGCTTCGGACAGAGAAGTGTTAGCGGTGACGGTGATGGGATTGGGAGTCATGATATCGGCAACTGTTTTCGTCATCTTAGCGACCTGCGACAATAATGCTTTCTCTCTCCATCTTATCATTAGGGTAATCAGTCGCCGCTTAATTATGACTATTCTTCAATCTTTGGCTGAGAAAATGGTATAACATAAAAAGGAAATGGGATATTAATTTAGTTAGTTGACAAGGAAAAAGAAAAATGATCGCTCAACCTCAATACCCAGAAAGAATGACCCCGGAAGAGTATCTAGAATGGGAAGCTACACAGGAATTGCGCCATGAATACATTGATGGGGAAATTATCGCCATGACTGGGGGTAGTCTGCCCCATAATGATATTACCTTGAATTTTTACACTGCTTTAAGATTTCATCTCCGTCCGCGAGGCTGTCGAGTCAATGTATCTGATGCGAAAGTACAAGCTAATAATAGTCGTTATTTTTATCCCGATTTGGTGATTAGTTGCGATTTTAGGGATAGACAATCTCGTAATTTTATTCAACATCCACAAGTGATTATTGAAGTGCTTTCCCCCAGCACAGGAAACTATGATCGCACTAAAAAGTTACAATATTATCGTCAGATTCCTAGTTTACAAGAATACGTTTTAGTCGATCCTGAATCGATCAGTGTTGAGGTTTATCGTCGCGGTGAAGATAAAATTTGGTTTTACTGCGCTTATAGTCAAGGGGAAGAAATTATTCTATCTAGTCTCGATTTTCACTGTGCGATCGAGTTAATCTATGAAGGGATAAGTTTCGATTAAAGAAAGTTTACAAAAATGTCAAACATTCCTAGACTTAAAATAAATACGTCCCGATTGTTTCGATAAATTCTATGTTACCGCCCCTATTAGTTCTTGATCCCTTGTTAGAAAACTGGTTACGAGAAGATCTCGGTAGAGGCGATCGCACCACCCAAGCAATTTTCTTCGGTCATGCTAAAATCGGTCAAGCTAGTTGGATTGCCAAGGAAGCGGGAGTTATTGCTGGTTTACCCGTAGCTGAAAGAGTTTTTCAACTACTTAACCCCACTATTCACTTTACCCCCACCGTTGCCGAGGGGGAATTCTGCCCCAAGTCTAAAGTTATTGCCGAGATAGAAGGTTCCTTCGATGCGTTGTTAATCGGGGAAAGAGTCGCTTTAAATCTTGCCATGCGCTTGAGTGGGATTGCTAGTGAAACTCGCAAATATGTGGAGAAAATTGCCGATTTATCGACAAGATTGGTGGATACTCGCAAAACTACCCCCGGATTGCGAATTTTAGAAAAATATGCCTCCGGTATCGGTGGCGCTATTAACCATCGTTTGGGGTTAGATGATGCAATTATGATTAAAGATAATCATATTCAAGCAGCCGGCAGCATCGAGGAAGCAGTGCTTCGTGTACGGCAAAATATGCCCTATCCTCTCACAATTGAGGTAGAAACCAGTCAATTAGAAGAAGTGAATCAAGCTCTGCAGCAGCAGGTAGAGATCATTATGTTAGATAATATGGATTTAGAGATGATGCAAACTGCTGTGGAGATGATCCGCAATTTTAATAGTAAAACCAAAATAGAAGCATCGGGAAATATTACCCTCGATCGCATTCGCAACGTTGCCGAAACAGGAGTAGATTATATTTCTACTAGCGCCCCGATTACCCGTTCTACTTGGTTAGATATCAGTATGAGAATTGATTAAAAGGCTATATCAGTTATCAGTTATCAGTTATCAGTTATCAGTTATCAGTTATCAGTTATCAGTGAACTTAAAACGGTTCTTCGGTTTGTGTTATGCAATAGACGGGGGTTATAAGGGATGAAACCCTTATAGAGAAACATCTTAGGCAATTTTTGTCAATTGTTTTTGATCTAGAACGAACTAATCAATTAAGTCTCTTGCCAGATAAGGATTTAGTGGATTTATGCCACCCGATCAAACTATATCAAGTAACTAAGAACCCTTAAAACTCAAATCTGATCGGTGATCACTGATAACTGATCACTGATCACTGATCACTGACTCCTATCTATTCTAACCTCGATCGCATCGCCAATATTTAGGTGTAATTGCTTTTGGGCGCTCCCACTATTGACGGCAATTTCTAACCCCCCGTGACTACCGATAAAAGCGACTATTTCCCCCCAAGGAACATCACTGTAGGTGTTTTTTGTGGGGATAATTTTTTGTCCTAACTGCACTGACCAATTTTTTCCTTCTAGGAGATAATCGGGAATATTGCTGATTAAATTGCCGAAAATGTCAATATATTGAATTTGACCCCTGATTTTATCTTCCTCGATTTGCGGAACAGCGATCGCTAATTGTTGCAAGCTATCGGGATCAATCATCTCACCTAACATTTCTAGGGGTACTCCCCGGGCCAAATAAGCGGCCACAGCAGCAAAAATATCCCGACCGTGAAAAGTCGTGCTAGGGTTAGGGGTGCGCCAATAGGAAGAATTATTGAGATTAACGGCAGATATAGCGGGAGATTGGCTTAAAATACCACTAAATAAACCATTATCTGGCCCGACTAAATAACCACCGGCAAAACGAATCCCTACCCCGCGTCTTTTGCTTCCCACCCCTGGATCTATAACTGCCAGATGAATAGTGCCTTGGGGAAAATATTGATAGGCATTCAGGAGGACAAAACGACCAGCGTAAAGGTCTTGGGGCGAAATTTGATGATTCAGATCGATCGTGCGAGCATGGGGGGCAATTCCCGCGATTACTCCCTTGATAATGCCCACATAACCGTCCTGTAGTCCAAAATCGCTAGTAAGGGTTATTAGTGCCTGTTCCGTCATTGACTTGTCCCTAGGGTTGCCAACACCGTTAATAAATCTTAACGCCAAATTCAGTAGCTAAAGATACAGTTTACCAAGGAGAATGTTATGATTTAGATATAAGGTAAGTTAAGTCGCTCAAAAGTCTGTCCATCATGAACAAAAATCGTCAGCAAGTCCTAACACAAGCCGCCGTCGCTCATAGGGAAACACTCCGCAGAAATTTACAACACCGACTGGAAGTGGCTAGAGCGCAGGGAAATGAAGCTTTAGTGCGTCAATTGGAAGCAGAGGCGGCCTATTTGCACCTTCGTTAGATTTAATCGGTGTTTAGTCATCGGAAATTTTGGGTCTGAAACCCCGCCGTTCTAGGTTGGCTTTACGTTAGAATTAAAAGGCCAGTCTCGAAAACCAAGTGGACGGCGCAGCACCTTGAAAACTCGGCTTAGGGGGTTCCGACCAGAAAAGCTTGG
>NZ_JADBVE010000220.1:0-7605 GCF_020245285.1 Microcystis sp. M31BS1 | reverse complement strand
TCGAGAATTTGAAAATAAAGAAGAACTGGAAAAAGTAGTCAATCAGCTTTTAAATGAAGGGGGATTGATTATTAAATGGAGTAGAAAACTTAAAAATAAGGGTAATGCTGTCAATGTAACTTAAATGCGTAAAAGCTTACCAACCATCAAGGTAGCGGGACAACCATAAAAAGTACGCAGCAGATGATAGGCAACGAGGGCGCGTTCTTTACAAACCATCGGTAAAAATAGTTTTCCCGATGCAGTTTCTCGCAGCAAGCGATCGAGATTTTCGATAGTTTCTTTGTCGATCTCTTTCCGGTGAGACTTGTGCCATTTTTGCCAAATAGCGATGCTGCGACTCCATCCCAAAACTCGCAAGCTAATCCAACTGAGAGTTAATAAGATTTCGACGGTGTAGGCATTAGGAGCGGGTTGAGGATTGAGTAATTTTCGCCCGATCAAAGCGAGTTTTTTCAAAATTGCGATCAAGATATTTGGCCAAAGATTCTCCTCGGTGAATTTGTCTGGATGAGGAGATGTGACTAATATTTTTTTCTCGATTAACGAATTTAACAATTCACTTAAATCCCCGCAGATTTTTGCTTCTGGAACCTCGTAGAGTTGGCTAATCTCGGTGATAGTTTCCTGATAACTTTTTTCGAGGATTAGATCGACCATTCTAGAGCCGATCTCATCTAATCCATAAAACTGTCCCCGGCGAAAGTCAAGAATATTGATGACGTTCTCATGCTTAAATAGATACACATCTCGGTTTAGGTAATAACTTCCTTTGTTATGCTCGCTTGGGCGGAGTGGTGGTGTATAAGTTTCTCTAGTTTTCATCAGTTACTGCACCATCTATTGTTTAATTTTGTAAAAGCAAGAGCCAATTAGTTATGACTTTATTTTATACTGGACATTGTACGGGTCAGGCAGTCAGGGTTTATCTTTATCCTTTCGTGATCATATCATATTTTGTTGGTTCTGAATATTGTCAGAAGAGTAATATCTGTTGTTGAGTGTTTTTGTTTCTTGTCAGGGACAGGAAGGAGGTGAGTTATGGTTAACAAAAAATTGGAAGATACTCCTCAAATGCCATTAGACGAACGCGAGCAACATCGGAAACGTCAAGAACTGATTACCCCCTTTAGACCATCGCAAAAGTGGAGACTGTTTCTATGGCAAATTTGGAGATGGACTGGGTTTGGAGAAAAAAAACTGTGGGATTTGTTGCAACTTGTGATTATTCCCCTTGTTTTGTGGGGTTTAACCTCTTGGTTCAATCAACAAGCAAACATTAGAGAACAAACGGCGGCAAAGGACGCCTACCAACAAGAGGCACTTGCCAGCTATTTGGACAATCTTCCCACGCTCTTGAAAGACAAAAAGACTGAAGGAGATATAGTTAGGGGACTGGCACAAGCTAAAACCAGTACGACTTTGGAACTGTTAAAAGATGATCCTGATCGTCGGGAAGTATTACTGGATTTCTTAAGAGTTTCAGGATTGTTAGGGACTTTTCAAGATTCACAAAGTCCAAAGGTTATTGGCTCTATTCTGGAAGGGATTAATTTTAAAAATCGAGTCCTTCAGGGTGCCGACCTGCATCAGGCCAATCTAAAGGATGCCGATCTTAGAAAAGCGGATCTGGTCGATGCCAACTTAAACAGTGCTAATCTTTCAGGAGCTAATCTTTCAGGAGCTAACTTAACGGGAGCAAGCTTGCGAAAAGCCAATCTCAGGAATGCCTACCTTATCGAAACTGACTTAAGAGGTGCCGACTTGCAAGAGGCTAATCTCATTGGTGCTAATTTTGATCGGGCTAAAATCGGTGCAAGTACAGATAATCAAGGTGACAAACGCGAAACTAATTTCAAGAATTCTTTCTACACTGGAGGAAGTTTTGATGCGGCTAAAGTATTCATTGGAAACAGTCCGACTCCCGTATCTCTGCCCGAAGGCTACAAAAAAGTCATACTACTAATCAAACCCGACTTTAAACTTCCTCCCCCAGAATCCTCTGGCTCCCCCTGGGATTTCTTAAGTTATACCGACTTGAGCGGGAAAAATGTCAATCTAACTGGAGCCGATCTTTCAGGAGCCAACCTTCAACAAACTGACTTCAGTGAAGCTAGACTCGTCGGCTCTATTTTTAGCGAGGCTAATTTAGAAGGGGCTAACCTGACAGGAGTTGATTTGACGGGGGTTAATTTACAAAAGGCCAACCTGACTCGGGCAAACCTCAAGGATACTACTGGAATCGATCTAGAAAGTCTCAAGAAAGCCAATGCCATCCTTTGCAAAACGACCCTACCCGACGGCACTATCGAGTCTAGTGGTTGCACCGATATGAAACCATAAACCCATCACGCAATGATTGGAGGAATTATGATGGGAGGTCACACCTCCCATTGTTAGTTCAGGCATTATAGTAAAACGAGCGATCAGGACCATCGTATTGATTACCAGCCTGATTGGCATTCACCCGTTCTAAAGAGCCGAGGTGGTAGATTTTCGGCGAACGATAGGCGAGTTTTTGTGGTGTTTCGCCTTCTCGATCGAGGGACAGTTTTTTGTCATCTAAGTTGTGTGTGGACATAGCAACCCTCCAGATCTCTACAGTTCTATTGTACCTTTATCCCCAGTTCGAGTGCCGGGGACTGTAATAATGTGTATCATTCGTCAGAGAAGACTTAACCGTTGTTTGTTTTAAATGCAACCCTTATCCTACAGTCTCTATCGCTCGCTGGGACGTAGTATCAGTATGGTAATCCAAGCCGCACCATCTGAGTTACGAATCCTGACTTTACTGACTTTAATTAGCGGAACTACCCCGGCAATTGTTTTATTTCTGAATAAGGTAATTATCGATCAAGTCTCCCTCCTCTTAACTAAATCTCATCTCGAAGTTCCGGGTGATCTTCTCTGGCACAACCCCATTTTAGTCGCCAGTGTGAGCGGATTAATTTTCCTTAGCTTGTTGACCGATGCCCTCACCACGATCACCAGTTTACTCTTTGCTTCTTTGCGCGATCGAGTGCGAGGATTTGTCGGGGGTAAAGTAATTGATAAAGTCGCTAATTTTCCCGATATTACTCTCTTTGATAATCCCGATTTATTGAACTTAATTAAGTTAACGGAAAAAGGGATCAATCGTTTAGAAGAATTATCCTTTATCCTGATTACCACTCTCAACGGTTTTTTTATCTTTGTTCCTGCCGTTTTACTATCTACTTCGATCGCTCGGTGGATTCCTCTAATTTTATTTACTTCTGCCGCTCCTTCCGTTTATTTTGATTTAAAATATCGCAAACAAAGCTGGCGCACTGAAGAAACCCAGGCGGGTATCGCTCGTCAGATGGATTTATATAAAAACGTTTTGACCGGTGAATTATACGCCAAAGAAATTCGACTATTTTCTTTACAAACACTTTTATTATCTCGCTGGCAAGAACTTTTAAGTAAATTACTCAAATCCATGGCAAAAGTCCGTCAAAGAGGAACCAGTGTGATTGTCTTCTGGTCAATTTTGAGCGGTGTTGGTACTGCCCTACCATATCTTTATATTGTTTTGGGAACTTTGCAAAAAAAATATACATTAGGAGACCTAGCACTCTACGCCGGTTTAATTTTGCAAGTACGTCAGAGTTTATTTTTGCTGATTAATAATGGTTCGGACTTTTACGACGTGGTTTTAGGGACAACTCCCATTTTTCAGTTATTAGATTTAAAATCCAATCTGCAGCAATTAACTCCTCCTTGGCAAGAACAAGAAAACTTAACGGGGATCGAGATGCAAAATTTATCCTTCTCCTATCCCGACAGTGAAGAATTAATCCTCGATGATCTTAACCTGACGATTCAACCTAGGGAAATTATCGCTTTAGTCGGGGAAAATGGGGCGGGAAAGACCACTTTAATCAATCTTCTCTGTCGATTTTACGATCCCTCAGCCGGGCAAATTCTCTGGAATGGAAAAGATTTACGGGCATTTGATTTAAAGGAATTACGCGCCAAAATCGCCGTAGTTATGCAAGATTATGCCCGATTTCCCGCTACAATTCGCGAGAATATTGGCTTTGGTTACTCACCCTTATTAAGAAACTATCCAGCGATACAAGCAGCCCTAAAAAGAGTGAAGATGATCGACCTTATTGAGGAAAATTTTCAAGGATTAGAAACACCCCTAGGTAGAGAATTAGAAGGAGGAATAGAATTATCGGGGGGACAATGGCAAAGAATAGCGATCGCTAGGGCTTTATTACGATTACCAACGGCAGAATTACTCATTTTTGACGAACCGACTGCCTCCCTTGATGCTAATGCAGAATACGAAATCTATCAAATGTTTCGCACTCTAGCCACCGATAAAATGACCATAGTAATTAGTCATCGATTAGCTCTTTGTAAACTGGCAGATCGCATTGTTGTTCTCGAAAAGGGTAAAATTAGCGAAGTAGGAACCCACACAGAACTGATGAGCAAACGAGGACAATATCACCTTATGTTTACTCGTCAAGCTAATAGTTATCAATAACCTGAGTTGCCGATTTTGCCGACTAAAAAACCCCGGTGTGCAGGGGAGGTTAAATTGTGGGAGAAATCCAATGATGAGGATTTTTGTCTGGTTTCCCTCTCTCGCTCTGGAGTGAGAGAATAGTCATACTTAGTTTTTTTGTCCCGATCGAGGGTACTTTCTGAGATAGATCATTGTGATCTAGGGATAAAAAACCGTAATTTTGCCCGATATAACCTTTTATTTGCCCCTATGACTGTCAAAATCGCTCTTAACCCCAATCAGATTCAAAATCTCGATCTCTCATCCTTAGAGAATATTATTCAAGATTATCAGTCCCGATCAGCGATCGCCAAACTGGAACAAGCTCTACAATTAGAGATAGATTATCCTCGTGCTGAGGGTGATATGCGGGAATTATCGGAGATACCGGAAGTCAGGCTGTGGTTTTTGCGTTTAGATGCGGTTTATCCCTGGCTAATCTTTATTCTTGACCCAAAACAGGGAGAAATCGCCCGCTATGCTGCTATGTTGGTCCCGCATCAATTCCATCGCGGGGAAGGAATTCAATATAACCCCGAAGCTTTAGAGATTTTTGTGATGCAAAAACTCTTTATTTTGTCTGATTGGCTGAAAAGTCAGCAAATTCCTGCTTTATCTCGCTTAAAATTTTTCGCTCAACAGTTTGGTTACGATATCGACGAGGAATTTCTCTCTCGTCTCTAAAAGCTTCCTGCGCTGACTAGATAAGGTATTTTTAATATATGGCAAGCTACTGTCTCGCCCAATTTAGCGCCACCAATACCCCTATCAGAGAATCATGGATACAAAATCCTTTAAACGCACCCTACAGCAGTCGGATAACTATAACCGCAAGGGATTCGGTCACAAAGAGGAAGTAATGGATGCGATGACCAATGAGTATCAAAGCGACCTGATCCAAGAAATTCGTGAAAATAATTATCGTTTACAACGGGGGGACGTGACGATCTATCTCGCTCAAGCTTTTGGTTTTTGTTGGGGGGTAGAACGCGCTGTTGCCATGGCCTACGAAACTCGTCAACATTTTCCCCTGGAACGTATCTGGATTACTAACGAAATTATTCACAATCCCTCGGTTAATCAGCGTCTGCGCTCCATGGCCGTGGGTTTTATTCCGGTCGAAAATGGCCAAAAAGACTTTAGTGTGGTGGAATCGGGGGATGTGGTGATTTTACCCGCTTTTGGGGCCAGTGTCTCGGAAATGCAAATACTTAACGATAAGGGTTGCATGATTGTGGATACCACTTGTCCCTGGGTTTCTAAGGTGTGGAATTCCGTGGAAAAGCACAAAAAAAGCGACCACACTTCGATTATTCACGGGAAATATAATCACGAAGAAACGATCGCCACTAGCTCTTTTGCTGGCACTTATCTAATCGTTTTAAATTTGGCTCAAGCTAATTATGTCGCTAATTATATTCTCCACGGTGGCGATAAAAACGAGTTTTTAGAGAAGTTTAAAAATGCTCATTCCCAGGGTTTCGATCCCGATCGCGATCTAGATTATATTGGTATTGCCAATCAAACCACGATGCTGAAAAGTGAAACGGAGGCAATTGGCAAACTCTTCGAGCATACTATGTTGAGAAAGTACGGACCGATCGATTTTAAAGATCATTTCATGAGTTTTAATACCATCTGTGATGCCACTCAAGAGCGTCAAGATGCCATGTTTGAACTGGTGAAAGAACCGCTTTCTTTAATGGTGGTAATTGGCGGTTATAATTCCTCTAATACCACTCACCTACAGGAAATAGCGATCGAGCGTGCCATTCCCTCCTATCATATCGATAGTGCCGAGCGCATTCTCCCCGGTAATCGCATCGAACATAAACCTTTAGGTGGCGATTTAATCATCACCGATAACTGGTTAAATGAGGGAAAAATTATCGTCGGAGTGACTTCTGGTGCTTCCACTCCCGATAAGGTGGTAGAAGAGGTAATCGAGAAAATTTTTGCGCTCAAATCTTCTTTAGTCCCCAGTTAATTAGCCTAGGTGTGTTAGCTTTTGGCAATGGCTGCATCTCATATCGCAAATAGGAGATGCAGCCGATATTTTTCTCAGTGGGATTGCTCAGAAACTAACGACCGCAATCTTGACATTGACGTTAGAACCGTTCGACTCTTCTCGTTTCTGTCTGGAAGGAAGAGCCAATATTTTCCTAAAAACGGCGGGTTTTATCGATTCCGTAGAGGATTCCCGTCACCACGGAGGACAGAATTAATAACAAAATTAATCCCCCGGGTAAAAAAGATAATATTCCCATGCCGCGCAATATATAAACTAACACGGTCACTAATAGGAAACCGAGAAAAAGAGACTTTAAATAGCTAGAATTTGAGCGCATTTACTTAGATTAACACTTCCTCTTGAGTTAAGTTTAACTTTTCGGCAATCATTGCCAGGATTTTTTCTTCCCTTTTTCCGTTACTGATAGATTCCATTGACATACTCCCACCGTCAAGCTACGCTGTGACGGGGGATTCTTTCCACATTGCTGTTAGAAATTCCTTGTTCAACGAGACAACTTAGATTCTCAATGTCTCCACTGAAAATCCAGAGGCCGGACTCTCCCAAGGCGTTTGGGTCGGTTTCTGTTTGCCCAACAGTACCGTTGAGATGATTTCCCAAATATTGTAACCCTTTTTTAAGAATATTTATTGCTGCATTATGATCCCTATCTAAGACTGTTTGACAATTAGGGCATTGATGAGTTCTAGTGCTTAATGATTTCTGAACTCTCGTACCGCAAACTGAACAATCTTGGCTAGTAAAATGGGGAGGAACAGCAACACAGACAATCCGATAAATCTTGGCAAAATAATTCAACCATTCGGTGAATTGATACCAAGAAGCATCAGAAATAGACTTGGCAAGCTTACGGTTTTTGACTAAGTTTCTTACCTTTAAAGCTTCATAAACTACCAGATCATTAGACTGGACTAACGCCAAAGCGTCTTTAATTGCTTTGTCTTTACGTTGTCTTGATACTTTCAGGTGAAGTTTAGCTACTTTTATCCGTTGCTTGTGATAGTTGTTAGACTGTTTCTTTCCTTGACGAAAT
>NZ_JADBVE010000022.1:0-11714 GCF_020245285.1 Microcystis sp. M31BS1 | reverse complement strand
TCGTTATTTAGTCAATCTCTTAGTTGACCAAGAGATAACAACTTTAGTAATTGGGAAAAATGACGGTTGGAAACAAGGAGTGAACTTAGGAAAAGTCAACAATCAAAAATTTGTGACCATCCCTCATGCTCGATTAATTGACATGATTATTTATAAATGTCGATTAGCGGGAATCTCTGTGATTATTCAAGAAGAATCCTATACCTCTGTTGCTAATTTTTTAAATTTAGAGCCGCTACCAGTGTATGGAGAAACAACTGAAAGGCCAGTGTTTTCAGGAAAAAGAATTTCGCGAGGATTATATCGCACAGATAAGGGGATTCTGGTTCAATCTGATGTCATGGGTTCCTACAACATTTTGCGAAAAGCATTCCCAAATGCGTTTAACCGCTATGGGATAGAGAGGTGCGTAGTTCACCCAAGGAGAATTAATCTCTCGAAGTAAAAGTGAAAGGAATTTCTGAAATGGAATTCCGTCTGTCTATATTTGACTATACTTTTACTAACTATCCTGCCGACATTCAATGTGACAAGGGCAATTCTTGTCGGAGGGCAGATAAAAGTTTATGCGGATGGCGAGACTCGAACTCGCAAGGCGTAAGCCACACGCCCCTCAAACGTGCGTGTCTACCAGTTCCACCACATCCGCTTGATTTTAGCTTAACCACTATAGCACAGAAAAAAAATAATCTGCAAGCAACTTTTAAAAATTACTGCCGCACAACTTTCGCACCACCTGAGTTAGTACGGATAAACCTTTTAGGGAACCTTGAATCAAATGGAAGGCTGGGACAGGACGGATTAACATTTGTCGAGCTAGGGGCAATGGTCGCAGCTGACCTTGATTATCAATTGCCGGGGCTAAATCGGGTAAATCCTGTGTCACCTCATCGCTAATCACGCGCACCATTGCCACTTTTTGCCCCCGTAAAGCCGCTAAAATCCTTGCTCCTTCCATATCGACCACTTCATAGCCCCCTTGTCCTAAACGTCGTTTTTCCTCGGATCGGCTAATCAGGCGATCGCTGGTTAAACCTTTAACAAGACTATATCCGGTTAATTGGGCGATTTCTGCGGTTATTTCCGGTTCGCACTGCCAATAATTCCCCGTTTCCGCGCCACAACCTTGATAGATTACCCCATCTCCGACCCGATAGCGATCGCTGAGACTGCCCGCTAATCCCATCAGCACAATTTTTCCCGCGAACTTATTAAGAAACTCTAGAGATTGCCTAGAGACTGGGGAACTGTCGAGGAATTCTGGAGCGCCAAGGTTAATGGGGATAATTTGCGGGGCTAAATCGCCGATTTTTCTTAATCCTCGGCGGATTGAGCTATGCTCGGCCCCCCGGGGAACGAGAATAATATCTTCAGGTGTGAGCATGAAATTTTTGAGAAAGTTTCCTAATTAGTCCATTGAGATGTTATAAATAATAGTAGTGAACTAATTAGGAATAATTCTTAAGTAAATGGCCCTGCCACTGACTGGGCGATTGTCTTTCTCACCATGAAAAAGTCTGTCATTCTGCGTTTATCCGAGGTTAACAAGCGTTTTCCTGCTTCTCCTACTCTAGCTGTTGATAATATCAGTTTTAGTTTAACAGAGGGCGAAATTCTCGGATTATTGGGCCCGTCGGGCTGCGGTAAAACTACTCTGCTGCGGATGATTGCGGGATTTGAAAAACCATCTCAAGGAGTGATTGAATTGGGAGGGCGAATAGTTGCCGACGAAAAAACCTTTATTCCCCCGGAAAAACGCAATACGGGCATGGTTTTTCAGGATTACGCTCTTTTTCCCCATTTAACTATCGCTGAAAATATCGCCTTCGGGTTAAAAAATTCTGGGGAGAAATTATCGAGCAGAGCTATTAACGCTAGAGTGGCGGAAACTTTAGATTTAGTCGGACTGCAAGGACTAGAAAAACGTTATCCCCATCAGCTATCGGGAGGACAACAGCAAAGAGTCGCCCTTGCCCGCGCTTTAGCCCCAAAACCCTCTTTAATCCTCTTAGATGAACCTTTAAGTAATCTCGATGTCCAGGTACGGCAACGGTTACGGCACGAGATCCGTCATATCCTGAAAGCGACTGGTATCTCGGCCATTTTTGTCACCCACGACCGGGAGGAAGCAATGGTGATCAGTGACACAATTGCGGTCATTTGTCAAGGAAAATTAGAACAAATTAACAATCCCGAAGAAATTTATAGTCATCCGGCCTCGCGATTCGTGGCTGAGTTTGTCACCCAAGCTAACTTTCTCCCCGCTAGACGGAAGGGGGAACAATGGCAAACCGAGATAGGACTCTGGACAATTCCTGATGGTCAAGATTTGGACAAAGGGGAATTGATGCTGAGAGAGGAAGATGTCAAAATTAAGCCGGATGAGACGGGAGAGCTAGTTATTTGCGATCGCCAATTTTTGGGGCGGGAATACCGTTATTGTCTGCTAACGGCTACCGGCAGCCAAATCCACGCTAGAACAACGATTAACACCCAATTAGACATCGGTACAAAGGTAAAACTATCGATTATTCCCGATAGCGTCCGTGTATTTGCTGACTGATAACTGATACTAAATCCTGTTTAAGGGGTGTAGGGTGTGGGGTGTGGGGTGTAGGGTGATGGGAAGTGGGGTGTGGGATGTGGGGAGAATAAATAAAAATAATCTCCCGTCTCCTAACTTCTGACTCCTGACTCCTGACTCCTGACTCCTGACTCCTGACTCCTGAATCCTGAATCCTGATAACTGATAACTGAGCCAAGGCTGACGGCTAATATTGATATCGATCGCGATTTAGGACTAGGGTGGCATTTTTAGCGACAAAATCAATAATTTTTTTGGCCACATCCACACCGGTGGCTGCTTCTATTCCTTCCAAACCGGGAGAGGAATTGACCTCGATAACCACGGGCCCGTGATTAGACCGCAATAAGTCCACACCCGCAACCCGTAAACCCATGGCTTTAGTGGCCCGTATAGCTGTACTGCGTTCCTCCGGGGTTAATTTTATCTTTTCTGCTTTGCCACCGCGGTGAAGATTAGAACGAAAATCCCCTTCGGCCCCCTGTCGCTTCATCGAGGCTACCACTTTTCCATCGATGACAAAACAGCGCAGATCTGCCCCACTGGCCTCTTTAATATACTCTTGTACTAGAATGTTAGCCTCTAATTGCCGAAAAGCTTCAATAACTGACTTGGCTGCTTGGTCGGTTTCCGCTAAAACTACCCCAATACCTTGAGTTCCCTCTAATAATTTAATCACTAGAGGGGTGCCGCCGACGGTTTCGATTAAACCATCGATATCTTGAGTTGCGTGAGCAATTCCCGTCACCGGTAAACCTATCCCTTCCCGAGCGAGGATTTGCAGACAACGCAATTTATCCCGCGACCGAGAAATTGCTTGCGAGTCGTTGGCAGTAAAAACATTCATCACCTCGAATTGTCGGACGACTGCGGTTCCATAGAAGGTTTTTGAGGCGGCAATACGGGGGATAATCGCATCGAAACTCTCCAAGGGTTTACCGTTATAAACAACCGTGGGTTTGTGGGAGGTGATGTTCATGTAACAGCGCAAATAATTGATCACTCGTACCTCATGACCTTGAGATTCTCCCGCTTCTTTCAGTCGCTTGGTGGAATAAAGAGAAGCGTCTTGCGATAAAATAGCGATTTTCATAAATTTTCGCTTAAATATTGCTTTTACAACTGAATAGCTCGTTATCCCCTAATATTGGCTTTTTTGACTGGCAACTCATAAAATTTCTGTTCTCGATCGAAGTCCATCGATCATTATGGCGCTGACAGTTCCCCTTGAACAGTTAAGTTAAATGAAAAGTAAAAAAGATCAAGCTTAAGACTAGATTTACTTTTGTCGTCAGGCTCATTTTAAGTTATAGTTTTAAGTACCTAAGCAAAATTAACTACAGATTTCGATAAAGCTTTTGCATGAGTGCCTTTTGCCTATCCTAACCAAGAAATTAATTTTGCACGACTACTTAAGTATTTAATTGACTAACAAAGACTACAGAAGGAGCAAAGGGAAAAAATGTCAATTAATGAATACAATTTTCTTAGAGTTTTGCTACTAGGGATGATCGATCGGTTAGAATGATAAGGTGATCAACGATAATAATTATGACTTTACTAGCGAAATCTTTAGAGGAACTGACCGACTGGGTAAAAGACCAGGGACAACCCGCTTATCGGGGTAAACAATTACACCAATGGTTATACGAAAAAGGGGTGCATTCTTTGGCGGATATTTCCGTATTCCCCCAAGAATGGCGCAGCAAGCTGGCGGATTATCCTATCGGTCGTTCCCTTATACATTATCGCAGTGTAGCACCTGATCGCACTCGTAAATATCTGCTAAAACTGGCCGATGGTTTAATTATCGAAGCGGTGGGAATTCCTAGTGAAAAAAGATTAACAGTCTGTGTTTCTTCCCAAGTGGGTTGTCCGATGGCCTGTGATTTTTGTGCCACAGGAAAAGGTGGTTTTACTCGTAATTTAAAAGCCTATGAAATCGTTGACCAAGTGTTAACAGTACAGGAGGATTTTCAACAGCGAGTTAGTCATGTGGTATTTATGGGTATGGGGGAACCTTTATTAAATATCCCCGAAGTGGTGACAGCGATTCATTCCCTGAATCAAGATGTGGGGATCGGTCAGCGTTGTTTAACGATTTCTACGGTGGGATTACCCCAGAAAATCAAGCAACTAGCCGAACATAATTTGCAAGTAACTTTTGCTGTTAGTCTCCATGCTTCTAATCAACAAGTTCGAGCCAAATTAATCCCCAGTGCCGACCATTATCCCCTAAGTAATCTGATCCAAGACTGTCAGGAATATGTTCAAATCACGGGACGAAGGGTGACATTTGAATACATTCTTTTAGCGGGAGTGAATGATTTACCCGAACACGCAAGGGAATTAGTCAAACTGGTAAAAGGTTTTCAATCTCACGTCAATTTAATCCCCTATAATCCCATTCAGGAGGTGGATTATCAACGGCCTGATGAAAAGAGAATTAAGGCTTTTAAAACTATTTTAGAACAGGAAAAAGTCGCCGTTACTGTCCGTTATTCCAGAGGTTTAGCGGCCGATGCGGCCTGTGGACAATTGCGATCGAGCGTCATGGTACAATAAACAGGCGTAAATCGGCCATTAACTAGCGTTGGCTGAATAAATCTAAAAACCTTGTTGGTTAAGACTTTTAGACTTTGGGGAAATCAAAAAGTGCCAGCCATTGGAGGGAGCGGGGGGAAGTTTCAGGGAAAAAGTCCCTTAAAATAAAACCCTACACCCTACACCCTACACCCTGCCCCCACGAGAAACTTTTTGCCGCAAACCCTAACTAGATTGCTAGTCTCCCTGCTAGGCTAAACTAGAGAACTATAACATCAATGTAGGAGCCATTTCGATGCAAAGTCTCTCTAGTGCCAAAGAAAATCGCCTTTTTGTCTATGAAGTCGTCGGTTTGAGTCAAAATGACAAGACTGATAACCTAGATTATTCTATCCGTAAGAGTGGCAGTGTCTTTTTAACCGTTCCCTATAGCCGCATGAATCAAGAAATGCGTCGGATTACCCGTTTAGGCGCTCGCATCGTCAGCATTAAACCCTTAAACGCTGCTGCGGCCGAGTAGTTCATAAAATAATTATTGCTAATATCTGTCCCCCGCTCTTGTCCTCATCAGGTCAACCAGGGGGATTTCTAGCATAAATGGGCAAAAGTAACATAAATCTTAATAAAAAGTAAAATGCTGCAAATGTAACAGATTTTAACCAGAGACTTGACCTATCCTATCCAAAAGGATAAAAGCGATGTCTGTGGTTTTTTTAAGATAACTCTCAATTAGGCCTAGGTGTAGTGTACCGATGATAGGCTAAACTATGGAACGATTATCGTGACTTGAGTTGGGAGTTATATTTAATGTACAGTCCGAGTACACTAGCGGGAAACCGTTTATTTGTTTACGAAGTGGCGGGTCTCAATCAAAACGACAATACTGACAGCTTGGATTATTCAATCCGTCAGAGTGGAAGCGTGTTTTTCACGGTTCCCTACAGTCGCATGAATCAAGAAATGCGTCGGATTACCCGTTTAGGTGGTCGTATCGTCAGCATCAAACCCTTCAATGGGATTGCCCCCGTAGCAACTGTTTCTAGTGCCTCCACACCACAGCCAATCGCTCAATCATCGCCCGTCCCCGAACAGACCAAGAAAAAGGCCATGACTCAAGCGAAAGAAAAAACAGATATCCCCGTCAACATCTACCGTCCGAATCAACCCTTTATCGGCAAATGTATCGAGAATTATCCTCTCGTTGATGAGGGGGGTATCGGCATCGTACAACACGTCACCTTTGACCTTTCCGGGAGCGATTTACGCTATTTAGAAGGGCAAAGTATCGGTATTATCCCTCCGGGTACCGATGCTAATGGCAAACCTCATAAATTGAGACTCTATTCGATCGCCTCCACCCGTCATGGTGATAAATTAGACGATAAAACCGTATCCCTCTGCGTGCGTCAGTTAGAATACCAACATCCAGAAACCAAGGAAACCGTTTATGGAGTTTGTTCCACCCATCTCTGTAATATAGGGGTGGGTGCCGATGTGGCTATTACTGGTCCGGTGGGTAAGGAAATGCTGCTGCCCAGTGATGAAGATGCCACTATCATTATGATGGCCACCGGGACGGGAATCGCTCCCTTCCGAGCTTTCCTCTGGCGGATGTTCAAGGAACAACACGAAGATTATAAATTCAAAGGTCTAGCTTGGTTGATTTTCGGAGTTCCCAAAACGGCCAATATTCTCTACCAAGAAGAATTAGAGAAAATCGCGGCGGAATTCCCCGATAACTTCCGTCTCACCTATGCCATCAGCCGGGAACAGCAAAATCCCCAGGGCGGCAGAATGTATATTCAACACCGGGTAGCCGAACACGCTGACGAAATCTGGAATCTACTCCAAAGTCCCAAAACCCACGCTTATATGTGCGGACTTAAAGGGATGGAAGATGGTATCGACGATGCTATCAGTGGTGCTGCCAATAAAAATGGCACCGATTGGTCTGTCTATCAGAAACAACTGAAAAAAGAACATCGCTGGCACGTAGAAACCTACTAAACCAGAAAGGTTCTCTGAAAATTTTTGCGGGTGGGCATTGTCCACCCTTTTTGTCTTGGCTTCGGTTAAGATCAGTTTCTTAAAAGACCTTTAAAAAGATGAAATTCTCTCGACGCTTTTTTCCCGTTTTCCTTGCCCTCTGCCTACTGTTTATTTTGCTGCCCCAGGCCTGGAGTTTTACTAATAGCCAAAAACAAATTCTGGCCGATTTAAAAACAGCCGAGATTATTTATCTGGGAGAAAGGCACGATAGTCAGGCCGACCATCAGGCCCAATTAGCTATTATCGAGTATTTACAGGCTAATAATCCCCAAATAGCGATCGCTTTTGAGATGTTTCAACGTCCTTACCAAATCTATTTGGATCAGTATTTAGCCGGCAAAATTAGCGAAAATCAGTTGAGAGAAAAAAGTGAATACGACCAACGTTGGGGATTTGATTGGGAATTTTACGCCCCGATCCTGCGCTTGGCCAAGGCGAAAAAACTACCAGCTATCGCCCTAAATACACCCACGGAAATCACTAGAAAAGTGGCACGGGAGGGCTTAGAAAGCCTCTCCACCTCAGAAATGACCTACATCCCCCCTAAAAGCGAAATAAACCAGGATAACGAGGAATACCGTCAACAGATCTTAGCCGTTTATGAGCAACACACGGGGGGCAGTAGTCAGGGATTCGATCGCTTTTTTCTGGCACAGGTTCTCTGGGATGAAACCATGGCCGATGCGATCGCTAAATTCTGGCAAGCTCATCCCGAATATCAGATCATCGTCCTAGCAGGAAAAGGTCATATTGCCTACGGTTACGGTATTCCCAGTCGAGTCCAAAGAAGATTAGGCGATCGCGTCAGCCAGCGCTCGGTTTTCTTAGGAGACGCTCCTCAATCATCACCAGCAGAAACCAAAAAACCCGCCGATTATTTTTGGCAAGGGCAAAATTAAGCAAGTCGGAGGTTAGGAAACAAGGGATGATAAGCTAATACCATTTTTCTTTATTCTTGGCAGGTATCTTACCCCTCCTCACCCCCCCGACGTCGGGGGGGTGAGGGCAATTAACCATCTCTGTCATTACTTTAGAAAAATGGTATAAGAAGCCAGTCTTTAAATTTCGCAGTTAATTTAGTGGATAATAAGTCTGAAAAACTGAGGCTATTTTATGATTAATTTAACCTGTCAAGATACCGAAACACTCGATCGCATTTTAGCTGTGACTCGTGCCGTCGGTTGGGGTGGTGCTAAAATTCTCCAATCCTACCACCGGGGTGAACAGGATTTAGCCATCAACGAGAAGAAAAAAGGCGGACCAGTGACAGCGGCGGATTTAGCGGCAAATCACTATATTTTAGGGGAATTACAAACAAATTTCTCTGATATCGACTTTGGTTATCTAAGCGAGGAAACCCACCAGGGTAATGAAGCTATCCCGAAAGATTGGGTATGGATTATCGATCCTTTGGACGGAACCCGCGATTTTATCGACAAAACGGGAGAATATGCCCTACATATCGCCTTATGTTATCAAGGAAGACCGATCATCGCCGTGGTTGCCCTACCAGATCAAGAAAAACTCTATTTTGCCCAAAAAGGAAAAGGCACTTTTCTAGAAACTAGCGACGGCAATATTACACAGGTAAAAGTTGCCAATAAAGATAAAATTACCGACCTCTATCTGGTGGTTAGTCGTACCCATCGCAACCAACGTTTTGATAATTTATTAAGTCAAATACCCTTCTTGGATAAAAATTATGTGGGTAGTGTGGGCTGTAAAATTGCCACGATCCTCGAACAAAAATCCGATGTTTATATCTCCCTATCGGGGAAATCGGCGGCTAAAGACTGGGATTTTGCCGCTCCAGAGTTGATTTTAACGGAAGCAGGCGGCAAATTTTCCTATTTTGACGGTCAACCGGTGCGCTATAATCGCGGCGATGTGCGGCAATGGGGGGGGATCATGGCCAGTAATGGTCCTTGTCATCAACAACTTTGTCAGTTGTCCACGGCAATCCTCGCCCAAATTGATGCCACGGTCTAATTTATGCCCCCTAACCGAGAATCAGAGATCGGTAGAATGGAAAAAAACCAGATCGAGCAATGTTACGGTTAAAAACTTGGCAAGGATTGATTTTAGCAGTTCCGATCGCCGCCGTGGTCATCTTTCTGATCGTGGCCGCCAGTTTCCAGATCAATCAATGGGGTTTAAATTGGATTTGGGCAGTTTTTACCCTGATTTTTGTCGCTTGGCGCTTCCTGTTGGTCAAATGGACGCGCCCAGTGGTCGGGGAAATCGAAGCCACCATTGGGGAAATTAAGGCAGAATTAACCCCTCCTGACGGTGATTCCGGGGGCAATGTCGAGGAAATTATCGAGAGGATTATCGTCGAGGCCCGCAATGATCGGCCGGTTTGGGAAGATTGGGCGACTTTTTGGCAACGCTGTCAGGATTTGGTCAGTGCCATCGCTCAGATCTATTACCCCGATGTCAAGTACCCCTTATTAAATATTTACATTCCCCAGGCCTACGGTTTAATTCGGGGAACCGTGGATGATAGCGATCGCTGGATGCAGAATCTTTCCCCGGCCCTGAATCAAATCACCATCGGCCAAGCCTATCAGGCCTACGAAGTTTATCAAAAATTGCAACCCTCGGCCCAGAAACTTTGGCAGGTCTGGAATTGGGCGCAATGGGTAATCAATCCCGCCGCGGCTGTGGCTAAAGTGGCCAGTCAAAAATACAGCGATCGAGCGGATCAGCAATTATTAGTCAATTTAGGGCAAGTTTTGCGGGAAAATGCCCTAAGAAATCTCTCTCGCCAAGCGGTGTTACTCTACAGTGGCAGTAATCTCGCCCCCACTCTCCCCACCAAAACCAAAATCGCCACTACTACTCTCAAGGAAATTCTCGCCCAAGCGGAACCGATCACGGAAATCGATCGCCAACCGGTTAACATTCTGCTGGTTGGACGCACCGGGGCCGGCAAAAGCAGTTTAATTAATACTCTCTTTCGGGCCGATTTAGCCCAAGTGGATCTATTGCCCAGTACCGACGCGATCCAATCCTACCATTGGCAAACCCCAGAAGGGGACGAGTTAATCCTCTGGGATACCCCGGGCTACGAACAGGCAAATCGGGCCGATGATCGGCAAAAGGTTCTTAATTACGCCAAAAACGCCGATTTATTGATTCTGGTAACTCCCGCCCTCGATCCCGCCCTGGCTATGGATGAGGCTTTTCTTAAAGATTTGCAACAAACTATTGACAATTTACCAGTTATAGTCTGTGTTTCTCAAGTCGATCGCCTGCGTCCGCTGCGAGAGTGGCAACCCCCCTATAATTGGCTGACGGGAGAAAGTCCCAAAGAAGTCAATATCCGCGAATGCTTGCAGTATCGGGCGGAATTATTCGAGGATCTCTGCGATCGCATTTTGCCGATGGTCAGTCAACAGCCGGATAGAGAAGCTTGGGGGGATGAGGAGTTATCAATCGCTTTGCTGGGGGCAATTTCACCCGCAAAACAGTTGCGTTTGGCCCGTTTTTTAGCCGATTTAGAAACTCGAACCCTGGCAGCGGCGAAAATAATCGATCGCTATACTTTACAGATGGCCACGGGACAAGGTTTAACGGCCCTATTAAAAAGTCCTATTCTCGGTTTTATCTCCACTTTAGCCACGGGAAGACCGACTTTAGCCTATCTTTTAGCTGAACAAATTCCTGTGGAACAATTACCAGTAGCGATCGGTAAATTACAGATGGCCTACGAGCTTTCTTCTCTCTTAAATACGGAGAATAAAAGTTTTGATTTATTGGCACTTTGGCCAATACTATTAGAAAATTCTAGCACTGCCGACAGGGAAGCTTGGGCCTGGGGTCATGCTCTGGTAGAATATTGGACAAAGGACTTATCGATCGAACAGTTCCGGTCAAGTTATCAGGGGTATTTAGAGACGGTAAAAACAGGCCTGTAGCCAGATTAATTAAACTAAAACTTTATTCCACTTTAAAAGTATAGGAGAGTGGGGAGGAAAGGTTTCTGGGGTTGAGATTTCTGGCCTTTGTACTAAAATTACCGATTTTGGAAGAGCCAAAGAAGCGCTGGGATCTTTTGGATTGTTAACTTCCCCTGTCTCATTTTTTGAATCACTGGTCATAACTAAACAATTAGTAGTGGTCTCTGTTCATTACCTTTTTGCAGTATTAATTGAGTATCTTCCTCCGTCTCAGTTTTAGCATATAAAGCCATGAGTTTTAATCCTTTGCGAATTACTTCAGACTCTGTTAAGTCTAGCTCTTTAGCTATTTCTTTAAGATATTCAGAGTCCTTTTGACTAAGATTTACTCGAAATTGTCTGGTAGCCATTTTTTTTTGTTAATTTAGTGAATTACTGATTATATCGATGGTGGTATCTGTAAGGTCGAGAAGAGCCATTTTTACCATCGAGGGCTATAGTAGGGTCAATTCATGAACTATAGTAGGGTCAATTCATGAACTATAGTAGGGTCAATTCATGAACTATAGTAGGGTCAATTCATGAACTATAGTAGGGTCAATTCATGAACTATAGTAGGGTCAATTCATGAACTA
>NZ_JADBVE010000219.1:0-4565 GCF_020245285.1 Microcystis sp. M31BS1 | reverse complement strand
CCCTTATCAAGGGTGATCCCCCCGCCTATCGGCACCACCCTTATCAAGGGTGATCCCCCCGCCTATCGGCACCCCCCTTATCAAGGGTGATCCCCCCGCCTATCGGCACCCCCCTTATCAAGGGGGGCGGGGGGGATCGAACCTAAAATCCATTTTTGATTTAATTATAACCAGCTACTTAGAAATTGTCAAACAGAAGCAATGGCAGCCCTAGAAAAGGCCCTAGAAAAAGAAGCGGAAAACTTGATCGCCACCGTGATTAAATTAGCCATATCTCAGTGACAACGGCAAGAGCCTGACATCAACCCCATGGACGACAATTAAGAATGACAACCTAAAATCTTTTCGCTAATTTTGCCATAGACTGCACCCTTTGCTTCTAAAATGGGCTATTGCGGCTAGATACCAATATTGGTCTAGCATTTGCGCGTAGACTGAAAAAAGCACGTTATAAAGATTATGGCCAAAGTTCTGGTATCCGATTCGATCGATCCGGTAGGAGTAGAAATTCTGTCACAGGTTGCCCAAGTGGACGTGAAAACAGGACTATCCGCTGAGGAAATCATTCAAATTATCCCCGAATACGACGCACTGATGCTCCGTTCCAGTACCCGCGTCACCAAAGAAATCGTCGAAGCGGGCAGCAAACTGCAAATTATCGGCCGCGCAGGGGTAGGAGTCGATAATATCGATGTTCCCGCGGCCACTCGTCAGGGTATTATTGTCGTTAACTCTCCCGAAGGTAACACGATCGCCGCTGCCGAACACGCCTTGGCCATGATGTTATCCCTCTCCCGTCATATTCCCGATGCCAATCAGTCGGTAAAAGCGAATAAATGGGAAAGAAATCGCTTTATCGGCACAGAAGTTTATAAAAAGAACCTAGGAGTCGTCGGTTTAGGTAAAATTGGTTCCCACGTCGCCGCCGTTGCTAGATCTCTAGGCATGAAAATTCTCGCCTACGATCCCTTTATTTCCAAAGAACGCGCCGATCAACTCGGTTGCACCTTGGTGGATCTAGAATTACTCTTTGCTGAGTCCGATTTTATCACCCTCCACGTCCCGAAAACTCCCGAAACCCAGCATCTTATCGGTCGGGAAACCATCGCTAAGATGAAACCCACAGTCCGCATCATTAACTGTTCCAGAGGCGGCATTATCGATGAGTTGGCTTTAATTGAAGCCCTCGAATCCGGTAGAATCGCCGGGGCAGCCTTGGATGTATTTGAACAGGAACCTTTAGGCGAATCTAGATTAAGAGAATTATCTAACGTCATCCTCACTCCCCACCTAGGTGCATCGACTACGGAAGCACAGGTGAATGTGGCTATTGATGTGGCCGAACAAATTCGCGATGTCCTCCTCGGTTTGCCAGCGCGCTCGGCTGTTAATATCCCCGGACTAACTCCCGATGTTATGGAAAAACTGCGCCCTTACCTGCAATTAGCGGAAACTATGGGTAATCTTGTCAGTCAGTTGGCAGGAGGTCGCTGTGACTCGTTAAATGTCCGTTTACAGGGAGAATTGGCCACTAAAGACAGTCAACCCCTAGTGATAGCGGCCATTAAGGGTTTACTTTCCCAAGCCCTCCGGGAACGGGTAAACTATGTTAATGCGGCGATCGAAGCTAAGGAACGCGGTATCCGGGTAATCGAAACCCGGGATGCTTCCACCCGGGACTATTCGGGATCGATTCATTTGGAAGCCAATGGTTCCATGGGGACCCATTCCGTCACCGGAGCGCTGTTAAGTAACGGAGAAATCCGCATTACTGACCTCGATGAGTTCCCAATTAACGTGCCACCGAGTAATCATATGCTATTCACCCTTCACCAGGATATGCCCGGTATTATCGGCAAAATTGGCGCACTTTTAGGCAGTTTTAATGTCAATATCGCCAGTATGCAGGTAGGACGCAAAATTATTCGCGGTGACGCAGTTATGGCCCTGAGTCTCGATGATCCTCTACCAGAAGGTCTTCTCTCGGAAATTACTAAAGTCCCCGGTATCCGCGATGCTTACACAGTAAAACTCTAGATTAAATCAGTTATCAGCTTCTGAAGGCAAGAGGCAACCCCCCACCCCCCCTAGGGTTGATTCAAGGTAGGGTTGATTCATGAATCAACCCTACTACCGACATCGGGGGGGTCGGGGGGCAAGGGGGGCTAATCTAAGAATAAGCGGTTTAAATGCGTCTTAGCTTCATCAGTAATCAGTGAAAAGAAAGCTCCGCACTTGCCACTTAAGTAGGGAGGTACAATTATTTGTAGGATGGGTTAGCGGTAGCGTAACCCATGCGGGCGTTGGGTTTCATGCTTCAACCCAACCTACGTTCATCTTATATTTAATTCCACCCACCTACTTAATACTGTTGACTGAAAACTCAAATCTGATAACTGATCACTGATCACTGATATATGTCTAATAGTTGGTGGGAAATTACGGTTTTGTGCGAACCTAGTCTCGAAGAAACGGTTTTCTGGAGACTGGAAAATTTTGGCTGTTCGGGAACGGCCACTGCTAAAAAACAATCCTCTTTAGAGGTTAAGGCCTATATACCAGAAATTAAAGCGCAATTGCCCGATTTAGAGGCACTAAGCCTCTGCTTAAAGGAAGATGCTTTGATTTTAGGTTTTCCCGAACCTGTCAGCCATTGGCAGTTAATGGACGAGGAAGACTGGGCCAGCAGTTGGAAACAACATTGGCAAATTAGCGAGATCGGCGATCGCTTTTTGATCTGTCCTGCTTGGTTAAATCCCCCCGAAAATAACCAGAGATTGGTGATTAAAATTGACCCCGGTTCCGCTTTTGGCACGGGAACGCATCCAACCACGCAATTATGTCTAGAATCCCTAGAAATGCGTTTAAGTAGCCATCCAGAGAATAAAATTATCGCCGATATCGGTTGTGGTTCCGGCATACTGGCGATCGGGGCGATTTTATTAGGAGCGAAAAAAGTTTATGCTGTCGATATAGATCCCCTGGCGGTGAGTGCGACAGGCAGTAATCGCCATCTCAACGGGATTAACCCCGAAAATTTAGCTATTAATCAGGGTAGTGTCGAGGAGTTGTTAGAATTAATTCCCGATGGTGTTGATGGCATAGTTTGTAATATTTTAGCCGAGACAATTATCGCTTTAATGCCCGCAATCACCCGTCTGGCAAAACCCACCACTTGGGGAATTTTAAGCGGCATCCTCGTCACCCAAGCACAAGCGGTTACAGATATTTTAGAACCCCAAGGCTGGACAGTGGCTGCCCTATGGAAACGTCAAGAATGGTGTGGTCTTCAAATTCGTCGCACCGTGGATTAGTATCGGGTTTGCGGCAAAAAGTTTTTCGTGGGGGTAGGGTGTGGGGTGTGGGGTTTTACCCATTTTGGCGAGCGGGGAGCAGCACAACCGGGGGAATACCGACCCCTGATTTCTGAACGAGTACGGAGGGAGTCGAACCCCCGACACCCAGGACCGGAACCTGGTGCTCTATCCTCTGAGCTACGTACCCACAATAAAATACTATTACATTATACCACTAGCCGACGCAGTAGAGCAGAAATTTCCATGACTAGCGATCGCCCTTTAAAACTACTAATCAGTAACGATGACGGCATTTCCGCTCTAGGAGTCCGCACCCTCGCTAACACCCTCGCTACTGCGGGCCATCAAGTCATCGTAGTTTGTCCAGACGGCGAGCGCTCTGCTACCGGTCATGGCTTAACCCTACACCATCCCATCCGGGCCGAACAGGTGGAAGGAATTTTTCACCCCGATGTGATTGCTTGGTCTTGCTCGGGAACTCCCGCCGATTCGGTGAAATTTGCCCTTAGTGCCGTCCTCAAAGAGCGTCCCGATTTAGTTTTAGCCGGCATTAACCACGGGTCTAATCTCGGCACCGATATCCTCTATTCTGGCACGGTTTCCGCGGCCATGGAGGGCTTAATCGAAGGTATTCCCAGTATTGCTGTTAGTCTGGCTAGTTTTAAAGCCTGTGATTTCCAACCGGCCGCCGATTTTGCCCTCACTTTAGTCAGGAAAGTTGCCCTTAACCCTTTTTCTATTCCCACTTTACTCAATGTGAACGTCCCTCCGGTTAGTAGTGCCGAAATCAAGGGGGTGAAAATCACTAGGCAGGGATTGCGACGCTACGAGGAAACCTTCGAGAAAAGACTGGATCCTAGGGGTAAAAGTTATTACTGGTTAATTGGGGAAGTGGTGGAAGATATCGAACAACCGGACTACAGCCATTTACCCCCGCAAGTGCCTACGGATGTGCGCGCTATTGGCGAGAATTTTATCACCATCACGCCCCTACAATACAATTTAACTGATGTGCAGGGTTTTCAACATTTGTACGGAAATTCTTGGTTTGATTGAGGATCATCGGAAATTTTGGGTCTGAAACCCCGCCGTTCTAGGTTGGCTTTACGTTATACTTTGCACGGCTACAACTTGCATTTTTTACTCAAGGACAATAATATAGTTTAAGAGTCATAATTAGAAGCAAAGCACTCATTAAAAACATGATTAACCTAGAATTCACGGAAGAAGAAAAGAACTCACTGTATT
>NZ_JADBVE010000218.1:0-4501 GCF_020245285.1 Microcystis sp. M31BS1 | reverse complement strand
GTTACTTGGTATGGTTCAATAGGGGGGCATAAATCGACTAAATCCTTATCTGGCAAGAGACTTAATTGATTAGTTCGCTCTAGAGCAAAAACAATTGACAAAAATCGCCAAATGCCTTTCTACATAAAGGTTCCATCCCTTGTAACCCTCGTCCATTGCATAACACAAACCGAAGAGCCGTGATCATTAACATCTTCATAACCTAAGATAAGTCCATAAATTCTTTGAGAGACTAATTGATGAACTGAATAATCTATATAAGATAAACTTCTATGATCTTGAAAACCCTCAGCGAATTTATCGCTAATTTTTAGTTTTTTATCTAACTCTGCCATTAAGATAATTCCAGCATCTGAGGTGATTCTCCCTCCCTCAAAATTAGCGATTATTTCTTTCCCTTTGATTCTTCCAAAGTTGAGTTGGTGGCTGATTTTTTGGCTAGGATTAGAAGTCATAAATTGGTCGTACTTAAATTATTCTATTCCTAAATTGTAGCAGATTGTGTGGCTTTTTTTAACGTATAATTTTTAATTAAACAATTAATTTATCTAAAAAATACGCACTTAGAACATTTTTTATCTAATGTCTAATTGATTATGATCTTCAGTCTTGAACGGTCAACACACTGTTGTTTTTATTCCGAGGCGATCACTGGATTCAAACCCTTATCCAGTAAGACTTCTGGGATTAGTGATCGCATTTTTTGTGAGAAATGCGGGGTTAGTGAACCCCCCAAAGTTACTCAGATTAGTAAATCTAACATTAGTCGCAGCGACTGAGGTAAAACTGAACTGCTGTGCGGGCTGAAGCAAAGGTGTAGTACCAAAAAGTCCTTTTGCAAAGGAAGCCAGAGCGCCACTCAGGGTACTCCAAGTTGTTCCACCGTTGTTGGAGTATTGAATCGTCACATCTTTAATTCCCTGATTGGCAAGCTCCTCAGTCGTATTGCCAAGGTTCCAGAAAGTAAACCCAGATAGATTATAGCTACCATTGAGATTAAAAGTGATAGTACCTGAGGGAATTGTGGTGCCCTCCGTGTTAGTTAAAATACCTGACCGCCAAGAATTACCAGTCTGCGACGGCACATGATTTCCCGTAAGACTGGGAGTGTTACTGGGCAGCCCTTTGCCGTTGACGGTATCGATTAGATTCCAATTAGCCTGTCCTGTTATGGTCGTTGAGGCAGTGACTCCAGGAATTAGAGTAGCAGCTTGGGCGTTTTGTGCCACACCCCACATTAAGCCGAAAGTGGCAGTGGACAAAACAAGGGTTTTGATAGTGAGTTTCACGGGAAAATCTCCTTAAAAGGCTAGGTACAGTCAAAAGGGTACAACGTACCCTCCCACATCGTATTTGTTTTTTTTGACAATGTCCACTACTTTTGATGTAGATTTTTTTACTATTCTATGTTAGGGGAATCGGGGGACAGGGGGAAAACGCCCATCTGGCTGGTGGCGCAGTTAGGAAAGTCAGAAGCCAGAAATCGGGTGGGGAAGAAATTCTGTCTTCTGCCTTGATGGCGGGCAATCTGCCTACTGATGAGATTCTAGCCTCGTGGTTTTGCTATTGTCCCCATCCGAGAATAAATCATCGCTAAATAGATCATCAAGGGGCAGTTCTTCGTCAGAAGGTAAGGATTCTAGATTAGCCATTTCTTCATTATCCAACATACTGAAGAAATCTAGTTCTTCTTGGTCACTCGCAACAGAAGCAACATTTTGGCGGTTAGATGCAACTGTGGGGGTTTCTTCCGCAAAATAATCGAATAATTCGGGGTTATTGCTGTCATCGGTATCAGCAAATAAGTCATCGAGAAAATTTTGGTTATCAGCGAATTTTTCGGCATCGGTGGCTAATAAATCAGAGAAACTGGTGTCACTGCTAACGGTTTCTTGAATCTGACCGTAATTACCCGATAATTCTTCTAGGCTACCGATAGTTCTCGTTTCTTCCTCTAATGTTAAACTATTGAGAAATTCTATCTCAGCAGCGGACATCTCCCAGTCAGAGATTGCTGGTTCTGCCATGACGGGAAAATCTTCGCTCTCAGTCATTTCTGGAGAAACTAAGGTTTCTTCTGGGCTGTTTAAACCGTCAAATGTCTCCTGGTCAACGGAGGTTTCTAGGGGCATTTCAGGGGCAAATTCTGGTTCCAATCCTAGGTTTTCTTCAGTGATAAAACCATCAAAAGGATTCATATCACTGTTGAATTCTGGTTCGGAAATGGACGTTTCTAGTGGCGTTTCAGGGGCAAATTCTGGTTCCAATCCTAGGTTTTCTTCGGTGATAAAACCATCCAAAGGATTTATTTCTTCGTCCCTGGGGCTATCGGGGAAATCATCCCAGGGTTCGACGATTTCAGTGGTTCGATCATCCACTACTGCTTGGCGGGCATTTTCTAGTCCTAACAGTTGGCTTTGATAACTCTGTTCTAGTTGTTGAATTTGCCACTGATAGCCCTCTTCTAATTCTAGAATCTGCGCCTGTTGACTTTGACGCAGGGCTTCTATTTCCCCTTGCTTCCCGTCTATAATCTCTTGTATTTGACTTTGGTAGCTTTGGCGCAATTCCTCGATTTTAGCCTCGTATTCCTGTTCAAGTTGCTGAATTTGGGTTTTATCGGCGACTTCCACTGCTTGAGCGGCAGTGGCGCTGGCTGCCCCTTGTACACGTCCTTGGCTATCTTCTAACTCTTTCTGCAATTTAGCCACTTCTTCTCTATAGGTGGCTTCGATATTGCGAATCCGTTCTTCGGAGAGAGCGAGTTGTTTTAACTGTCCTTTGCTGTCTTTTAACTCCGCTTCGGTTGCACCTAAAGCCGTCCGAATTTTCTGATATTTTTGCCGTTCTTCCTTGATTTTTCCCTCTTGGAGGGCATATAAAGCCCCACCCCCGATCGCACCTCCACCGACAAAACCGATTAAAATATCGAAGATATTCATTATGGGATTCCTCCTCTAGGAAAATTTACTTTATAATATGCCCAATTTCAGAGGATAATTCACAAGGGGCAAATGTGGTCAGTGTTTTCCGCCGCTCTTTATGCTGATTGCTTTTGATTGTGGCAGCAATTATCAGAAAAAGAAAGCAAATATTCAGTTTTTTATCGGCAAATGTTCACCCTTAGGGCAGTTATCTCGATGGTGAGGTACAAAGTCTCTGGTTTTAGGGCGGGGTTAGTGACACCTCGTCTTTGTGAGAAACGCTTTCATCGGTGTTCGCCAAGACATTTTACTGAAGCTGCATTTCCCGATAAGCTTGATAAACGCCGCGCACATTGTACCAATTGAGAAAAATGCGGGCAATTTCTAGGGCTAATTGCGGTTTACCTCGATCGATTAACCATTGTAACAGCGGGGAGAGGCTGCGTTCATTCAGGGTTCCCCCTAGGGAAAGTAAACCCCACAACAATCGGTGAATCCAAGTCATTTGAATCATCATCCGCACTTCCCAGGTGGGATGTTTTTGATAAAAAAGCACTCCCATTCGTCCCCGTTGAATTTCCTTATCGATGAGATTGGGAATTTGAGCGAGACTAAAGGGGGGATGCCAATGATAACCGACGGCTTCGGGACATTTAATTAATTTTAGTCCCAATTGCTTCAATCTCACCCCTAATTCTAAATCTTCCCAACCGTAGAGTTGAAACTGAGTATCAAATAATCCCGCCGCTAATAACCATTTTTTAGCGATCGCCACGTTGCCCGTGGCAAAATAGGCAGCGGAGAAATCGGTGATTTTATAGGGTTCACTGGTGGGATGCTCGAAGTTACAGGTATTAATGACACTGCCGTAGGTAAATAAGCGATCGCTGCTGAGACTTTCTGCCCCGGCGGTTAAAGCGTCGGCGTGAGCTTGCAGAAAATTTTCTGTCACTACCAGATCGCTATCGATAAAAATAATCGTATCACCACTAGCTTTTTCTACCCCTAGATTCCTAGCGATCGCTGGTCCGCCGTGATCCTGTTGCCACAGTTGCAGATGGGGTAAATTAGCCTTTTGAGTTTCTAGCCAAGCGATCGTCCCATCGGTAGAGCCATCATCGACAAGGACTATTTCGTAGTTTTCCACCTTATTATCGGTTAAACGCTGATTTTCTAGGGCGAGTAAACATTTTTTTAAGATTGCTTGGCGATTGTAGGTAGGGATGACAACACTGATCAGCACGCGCATTCGGGGGTCAAGATTACCGTTTCAGCTTACCAAATAACTTGGGTTCCTTGATTAGACCTCCTGCAAAAATCAACAATCTTTATTCAGGAGGCAGGATTCAGTTATCAGTTATCAGTTATCAGTTATCAGTGGGTAAGTTATCAGTGGGTAAGTTATCAGTCAATAGTATTAAGCGATAAGCTCGGAGCGGGAGCATCTCACCTTTGCAATAAGCATAAATACTTAGTAGAAAAATAGGCTTTTCGAGGGTAATTCTTGTTTTAATTCTCCATGTACGCGGTCTTTAAAAGCCTCTATTTCGTTCCAAGACACGATTAAGAGTGGCTTT
>NZ_JADBVE010000217.1:0-3274 GCF_020245285.1 Microcystis sp. M31BS1 | reverse complement strand
GGTTCGCCAAAATCAGCCTTGGCAGCTTGCTGACAATTTACCACCTTGTTCCTAGAGATTCACACTTTTTGTTATCTCTGATCAAGGGTTGCGCTTGCTTTGGTTTAACCTGAGCGACTTAGTTTTTGCTGCGCTTTTTTCTGGCTTGAGATTTTAGGTTCGACAGCAACTCCTTGATTGTTTTTTGAGTTACCCCTTGACAATCAAGACAGTCGCTACGTTCATCTTATATTTAATTCCACCCACCCACTTATTTATCGGCCAACGGAATCAAGTGGCGAGCGATGCCCCATGACTTGCCAAGATGGCAGAGCGTCTATAGCTATTTTTCGGGGTTGGAAAGGGGACGGTACTGATAGCATTGTTCAAAAGTAATGGCAGATATGGTTAATTGCCCTCACCCCCAAACTCCCCCTGCCCTACCGATGTGGGGGGTGGAGGGGCGCAAGAGGGGAGTAGGATACCTGCCATGAATAAAGAAAAATGGCATAACCTCATCCCTAAACCTCATTCCCGATTCCATCCAGGAATACTGTTAGGAAGTGAAAATTTATGTCACAATGACTCTATAAGGGCGATTTTTTAGTGAATCGCCGAGGCCGTCTATTAATCGAATCGATGTCTTTGAAGAACGTAGCCCCAAACTGGAAACCTGACTTTCCTTTCCCATTCTTGCCACTACTAGCGGAATTTTTCTCCCTTTTGTGTTACCCACGGGAATTCTTGAGCTATTGCTGAGATTGGCATTTTGTCACTTCCCGTTAGTTGAATCCAACAAAAGAAGCTGTTTAGGAGCAATTTATGTTACACCGCAAGATTTATCAATTCTGTATGGATGGTCAGGAAGTCTGCATTTTCTTGCGCGATCAGCAAAGATGGATCGATAATGCCCGTATTGTCGATCTAGAAAGCGATCTCGTCACCATTCGCTACGAAACAGAAGAAGAAGACGAGATTAGTTCTTGGGAAGAAATGGTGCGTTTAGAAAGTATCGGTGCGGTGAGCAGAAAACTGGCATCGGTGTCGCGGACGAATCCTGATATTAATGTCTCGGAAGATTGTCCGGAAGCAGAACAACTTTATCCCCATTCTCCCGATAGCTTAGATTAATTTTGTCGATTTAACTGACAGTGGCTAGAAGTCCCGCGGTTTTAACCATGACCAAGGGACTTTTAAGGGATAGAAGGGAAAAGAGCCGGTAAGTAGAGAGGCACAATTATTTGTAGGATGGGTTAGCAGTAGCGTAACATGAGCGGGCGTTGGGTTTCATGCTTCAACCCAACCCAACCTACGTTCATTTTATATTTAATTCCACCCACTCACTTAGGAATCACCACTTGTTGTAAAATTATCGTCAAAGCCGCCAGATTTTCTCTATTATCAGCTGGAGGAGCAAAATGAATTCTAATCCCTACTTCGCTGGCCAGTATATCTATCAAAAATTTGTGGCATTAGTAATAGTTTTAATTAGTTGTTGGTTAGTAACTTTTCCCGCCTTCGCCGGGTCCGCCCCTCTAGAAGTTAAAATTAGTCTAGGCTCCGGGCAAGGAGAATTAAAATTCTTTCCTAGTCAATTAGACTTTATTGCTGGACAAAAATACAAATTAATCCTCGATAATCCCAGTCCCACTAAACATTATTTTACCGCTAAAGACTTCGCCGATGCTAGTTGGACGCAGAAAGTTGAAGCGGGAAAAGTGGAGATTAAAGGGGCGATTCACGAACTAGAATTAAAACCTAATGCACAGGCAGAATGGGTAATAGTTCCCCTCAAAACCGGTAAGTATAAATTAATCTGTACTATTCCAGGTCATGCTGAAGCGGGAATGGTGGGAGAAATTGCCATTAATAACCCATGAATTTAAGAAAAATTGTCTCCTTTGCTTTCCTATTATTTATTCCCCTATCGGTGGTCGCTAGTCGTCTTAATTGGGGAGATCAAGCTATTTTTATCACTGCCGCTTTATCGATCATTCCCCTGTCAATTTGGTTAAGTACGTCTGTGGAAAGAGTTGCCGTAGTTACTGGGCCAACTTTGGGAGGATTAGTTAATGCTATCTTCGGCAATACTACCACTTTAGTTATTGCCTTAATTGCCCTAAAAAAAGGCTTGGTGGACATCGTACAAGCCAGTATTACCGGTAGTATTCTCAGTGATTTATTATTATTTATGGGCATGGGAATGCTCACGGGAGGTATTCGCTACAAAGAGCAGGAATTTAAACCGATTTTAGCGCGGGTAAATGGTTCTTCCATGACTTTAGCAGTAATAGCGATCGCTTTACCAACTTTGGTAATATATACTTCTAACGTGGTGGAAGTTGCCGATATTCTCAGTCTTTCCCTAGTCACCGCCACGGTTTTATTAATAGTTTACGGGTTAACTTTATTATTTTCCCTGAAAACCCATAGCTATCTCTACGAAGTGGGATTAAGTAACGAAAATACCCCCGACAATCAGGTTAGTGAGGAAGAAAAAGCTCAAGTCTGGATTTGGTTACTTGTGCTGCTTACTTCCACCGTAGCTGTAGCCTATGAGTCAGATTTATTTGTTGATGTAGTGGAATCGGTGATGGAAGGATTTAATCTCACTCCTCTCTTTATCGGGGTGATTTTCATTCCTTTAATTAGCGATGTTTCTGGAATAGTTACCGTCACTCAATTAGCCCTAAAAAATCAGATGGATTTAACGGTTTCCGTGGCTATGGGTGATAGTTTATTGGTGGCTTTATTCGTGGCACCTTTATTAGTTTTTATCGGTCAATTTTGGCAGCAGCCGATGGATTTAAATTTTAATCCCTTTAACGTGGTGGCTTTGATTGTAGCGGTGATTGTTACTAATTTAATCAGCTTTACTGGTCGTTCCAATTGGTTAGATGGAACCCTATTACTAGCCACCTATTTAATCTTGGCAGTAGCTTTTTATTACCATCCCGCCTAGCCAAAAAAGAGATTTAGGTATTTTCTGAGATTGGGTGCATCTCATTTTTGTAAATCTACTAAGTTGGGATTTTTAAGGGGAAACTCTCTGCTAAAGTCGGGCATTACTTTCGATTTTTTCCCTCAATCCAAGCTTTTGGGGGGTTCTACCCCCCAAACCCCTAGGGTTGATTCATCCTAGGGTTGATTCATCCGGCTCTTCGGGACTTGGTATGGTTCGATAGGGGGGCATAAATCGACTAAATCCTTATCTGGTAAGGGATTTAATTGATTAGTTCACTCTAGATCGCAAACAATTGACAAAAATTGCGGTAATGTCTGTCTCTATAAGGGT
>NZ_JADBVE010000216.1:0-17357 GCF_020245285.1 Microcystis sp. M31BS1 | reverse complement strand
GTGATAATTTTTGCTTATGTAAGGTTAAATGCTTACTGGGCAAGACTTTTAGGACTATTTTGAAAGAAGAAACTATCAGTATAGACCTCGTTTACACACAGAAACCAGAAGAGCCGAAGTTTGAGCGTAGCCTACTCTTTCTTGCTTTTCGTACCAAGCTTGTGTTCTGAGATGGAGTGCCTTATTGTAAACTAATCTTACACAGCCCAAAGTGCGCCGCAATAGCGACTCTTGTTCGGGTGTGGGGTAAAATCGGAACGAGTAGGCTTTTTCCATATCTCACATTTTAGCATATATTTCGTAAATGTGTTAATATTTAACAGTAAAGCCGTCGTAGAACGACGGGGTTTCAGACCCAAAATTTTCGATGATGGGATATTTCTAAGTTTAGTCAGGGAATTCGGGAGCATCCCAATTTTGCAATAAGTATAAATGCTTAGAGACTAAAAACGTTAGCTAAGGCAAAATAAAGAGAAACAATTAAACGGTAGAATCATGAATACAGACCAAAAAGAACAACTAGATCAACATTTAAAAGCCATTGCTCAAATTCTAGTCGATAATACCCCAGAAGAACAACTACGTAGCTTTGAGGGCATTGAAACCGCCCTGCGAGACCATTGGCTGACTACATTGGGTCCTGCCATAGGCAATTTTTTTTTGAATCAGCAACGGGAACCCAAGCAGGGCGAACCAAAAGCGTAAGCAGTATCATAGGGAAAGTCAAGATAAGCGAGAAACAAGCCGATAAACTAGGATTAAGCAAGAATAATCGATTAAGTCCCATGCTGGAGAAATGTTGCTTAGGAGCAGGGAATTAATTCCCCGAAAACCCTATTTTTCAATTGAGTCAGATTGTCTAAGTAGCTGGTTACAATTAAATTAAAGATAGATTCTGGGTTCGATCCCCCCTTAATCCCCCCTTGATAAGGGGGGCATCCGCAAGTTTTTAAGACTTACCTACTTAAACTCTCATGCAGTTAGCATTGTACACTAATCTAGTCTTTGTCTGTGATTACCATCCGCGATCAAGATCACACTTAACCAGTAATATTAGAGCCACCAACAGCTTAACCGCCTAAAATAGCAATTCCTACGCCGATTAATAGAATTAATCCGCCATAAATGACTTCTTGGGGGGGTATTTCACCAAAAATGAACACTCCTAACAGACTAGCGGCGATTGGCTCTAATAAAATTACCATGGTTACTATTGTCGGTGCTACCCATCGCAAAGCCCAGTTAAAGCTAGTATGACCGATTAATTGCGGAAAAATCGCCATCATTAACACATAAACATACACGGATAAGGGATAGCTTTCGTAACCTTGACCGAATAAAAAAATAGAAGGTAATAAAGCTAATCCTGCGGTAGTGTAGGCTACAGTTATATAATTCTTAATATTTAAGCCCTTTCTTTGTGCTTCCCGTCCGAGGAGAATATAACCACTGACGAGAATTGCTCCAATTAAAGCCAAGCTATTGCCCAATAAAGGGTTAGGATAAGAACTACTGACATCTCGATCGGCTAAAACAATCAATAATCCCCCCGTTAAAGCCACAAAAATGCCGATAAAGGTTAATTTACTCGGTTTTTCTCGAAACCACCACCAACCCAACAGGGAAACCCAGAGAGGATTAGTGGTGACTAAAGTGGTAGAAGCGGCGATCGAGGTGTAGGATAGAGAAGTAATCCAAGTAGCAAAATGGAGAGCTAAACAAAATCCTGCCCCCACTGCGTAATAATAGGCTTGAATAGCGACTTTTTGGCGTGATAAGGTCAACCAGTTCGGAATTAGAACGACAGAAGCCAAGATCAGACGGGAAGTCGCTAAAAATAAACTAAATGCGATCGTAGCATTACCTACCGCTTCGATCGCTAACCGGATAAAAATTGCCGATGCAGAAACCGACACCACACCGATAGTTAAGATAAAAATAATTTTGGCGTTAGAAGGAGGCAAAATAGGCTACGCTTACGCGATGTCAATGATGTTATTCACCAGTTATTTTAACCGTAGGCAGTAGCCGGTCGTCAGTAGCCGGTCGTCAGGAGATAGGAGATTATTTTATTTATTCTCCCCACACCCCACACCCCACACCCCACACCCTACACCCCACACCCCATCACCCCACTTCCCATCTCCCATTTACTTAATCTATGGAACTACCAGAATTAAATATAGAGACAATTTGGGCGATTATTAACGATGAAATTGACGACGAAACCGTTAATAAATTGGTTTGGCAAACTTTAGGTTATCGCTACGATGAAAGTCAAGGAAAATGGGATAATAGTCAAGTAGAGGAAGATTGGCGCCGTGAATATCCCGAACCCCCGGATTTTATTGCCAATCGTCCTCCAACAGTAAAATTAACTCGATCGATCTTGCCAGAAAATAAACAATTATTAAAAGATAAATTGGGTTTTACCGGTTATAAAATTGGCGAATTCAATCCCCGCATGACTCGCCGTGCCACCGCCGCTAATTGGTTGTGCTTTTATGGGTTAAAATAGATAAGGAAAGTTATTTTATCAAGCTTCTAGCATGGTCACTATCCCTGTCAAGTCCTCCTCTCATCCCCTAGCATCCTATATTGATCGTCTCACGGCTGGGGAAGCATTGTTAAAAGATACTCCCCAGAATTTGATCGAGGTAGTGGGTATCCTGAAAAGTTACGGAGTGGTGTTAGATGCTTATTCCAAAAATTTAATTTATATTGCGGAAAATCAGTTTTTGGTTTTTTTACCCTTCTTTAAATATTTTAATGGTCAAGTATCTTGGCAGAAATTACTACAACACTGGTGGCACGATCGCATTAATTTTGAGTATGCTGAATACTGTATGAAAGCCATGTTTTGGCATGGTGGGGGTGGTTTAGATAGTTATGTAGATAGTGCCGCTTTTCGGGAAGTGACAGCCAAGGTTATTCAAGCCAAATTTAGGAATAATCCCCTAGTTTTAATTTTAAATAAAGCCTTTCCTGAATTTTTGCCAGAACAAATGCGGATGATGGCCTACTATAGCGGTTTAGGTCAATTTTGGCGAATTATGGCCGATACTTTTTTAAGTTTATCCGATCTCTACGATGCTGGAAAAATTACCAATATTCCCGAAGTGGTGGCACACATTAAGAAAAATTTAGTTGATAATGCTAGTCAAGCAATTGTCTATCAGGTAAAAATCAAAGGACAAACCTATGATCTGATCCCCAAATCGGCAGGATTAACCTTTCTTGCGGATACGGCAATCCCCTACGTTGAGGCGGTTTTCTTTCGCGGAACACCTTTCCCCGGTACAATTTCCTATAATGCCCAAGCCTATCAAATTCCCTACGATCAAGGAATGTTTGCCTATGGTGCTTTGTATGCGGATCCTTTACCCATCGGAGGTGCAGGGATTCCTCCCACACTATTAATGCAGGATATGCGTCACTTTTTACCAGATTATCTGCACGACATTTATAAAAAGAGTTTTCGTCAAGAGGAAGATTTATTAGTCCAGATCTGCGAAACTTTTCAAAAGTCGATGTTTTGTGTAACAACGGCAGCCATTCAAGGATTAGCACCTTATCCTTTAACTACCACAGATTTAAAAGAACAAAAAGCCAATCGCATCTATCTAGAAGCATGGATGAATCGCTTTGTTAAGTCGCGATTAGAAGCGGTAAATCAATAATTATTCTGCCGATAAATCGGTAATTTTTGCAGTCAACAAACCCCCTTTACATTTATGTCAGATATTAACGCCCAACTTCAGGATATTTTAGCTCAATTGCAATCTTTAACCGAACGGGTTGCCCTCATCGAAGCGCGGCAGATGTTAGTACCAGACATCGAGCGCTATGGTAAATTACAGCAATTCCTAGCTGAGGGGAACTTTAGGGAAGCAGACGCAGAAACTCTCCGAGTTATCCTCGAAGCTGCCGGCAGAACCCGCGATACTTTAACCCCAGAGGATATGATGAGGTTTCCCGTTAATGTGATTCGGGTACTCGATCGCCTTTGGAAAAATTATAGCGGCGATCATTTCGGTTTTAGCAATCAGGTGAAGTTATATTTTGCCGCCGGCGGTAGTATTAACACCCTGCGTACCCAAGACGCGGAAACGATTAGAAAATTTGGGGAATTGGTAGGATGGCGCGACAAAGATGAGTGGCGTATCGATGATTATGATCACTGGGATTTTAGTCTAGCGGCTCCTCAAGGTTGTTTTCCCGCTCTCTGGTGGAAGTCTCCCTACGGGTTAAAAATGGTGACTTTTTGTTTTACTCGCCTGATAGAGTGCGATTTATAGGCAATGAAAGGAGTTATCGGCTATTTTCGGGCTTTATTGTCCTCCCAATTTGCTCCCACCGGGATAAAAGTGGCTGTGGTAGTGGGGACGATTTTATTGACAATTAACCACGGTTATGCTATAGTTGCAATCCTTATAACTGACTTATCATTCTTTAGCGATCGCTCTATTGGAATAAAGCAAAAATAGATATATGATCAAGACAAGATCTGCTTTCATAGCGATCGAGACGAATATTCAGGAGTTCGATTTACCATGGCTACTGTTTTATTGAAAACTGGCGAGTTCCGAGAAATCCCTGATGATCAGTTAATTTCTTTCCTCGAGGAAAACCGAGATTTGATTCAAGATCGACAATCACGCAGAAAAAGAGCGATTAAAAGACCTATACCGTCCAATGTAACCTCTTTCGAGTCTTTTAAAGTATAAAATGCCAGCAGTATCTACTCTAGGCTAAGATTAACTCCCTTAGCTAGGATTTGCTGAATAAATCTAAAAACCTTGTTGGGTAAGACTTTTAGACTTTTTGTCAATCAAAAAGTACCGGGCATGGGAGTGATCAGGGGGAAAATTCCGGGACTTTTTCCCTGAAAATTAGGTAATTGGCCCCCTCAAAATCGGTAAAACCCCACACCCCACACCCCACACCCCACACCCCACACCCTGCCACCACCGAAAAACTTTTTCAGCAGACCCTAGCTAGGATTTGATAAATGTGATCGCTCTCTTTTCAGTAAGGCACTAGCGAGAAAAATGCCCAGTATTGCCAATACAGCCATGGCATAAAAAGCATAAGTGTAAGTACCGAACCAATCGCGAATTCTACCGGTTACTAAAGTTCCGATCAAAGCACCAACACCGTAGGCAGTAAAAACAATACCGTAATTTTGGGCGTAGTGGTCAGGATTGAAGAAGTGGAGAGTGGTAGCGGGAGCTAGGGCTAACCATCCCCCTAAACAAAACCAAAATAGACAAAAAGCCACTAGATAGCTAGTAACCGCCCCTTTTTCGGCCTTGACCATCAACAGGCAACCGATCAAAATGAGTGTATAGGCCCCGATCGCTAGATAATGGGGTTTCCAGCGATCGCTTAACCAACCGAACAAAGGACGACTAATACCATTAAACAAAGCAAATAGAGCCACACTACTAGCGGCTAACCCCGGCTCGATCTGAATAATTTCCTCAGCGACAGGACTAGAAATACCGATAGCACTCAAGCCAATTAAAGCACCAATAGCATAGCAAAGCCATAAGCCATAAAATGAGCGACTTTTCAGCATATTCACTGGATAATTGGCCAGAAAGTCGGATTTTCGATTAGCTAAATTGGCGGGAGGTTGCCAGTCCTGGGGGGGTAATTTCATGGCGAGGGCAATCATCACAATAATTATTGTAAAGATAATCCCCAAAAATCTTAAACTTGGTCTAACGCTATATTCATTGATTAATCGATTGGCTAAAGGTGCGGTAATCAGGGGAGAAAGGCCAAATCCGATGATAGTTAAACCCACCGCTAAACCTTTTTTGTCGGGAAACCAGCGTGCCACCACTGCCATGGGAACACCGTAAGCGATGCCGACTCCCGTGCCGGCAATGACTCCGTAGGTCAGAATAATTGTCTGGATCTGAGCGGCAAAACTAGCGAGAATATAGCCTAAACCGACGATAATTCCGCCGAGAGCGGTCATCCTGCGAGTACCTACCCGGGGGATAAAAAAACCAGCGATCGGCATAGAAGCGGCATAAAATACTAGGGCCACAGTGTAGGGTAATAGGCTTTCCGTGGCGCTGAGATTTAATTCTGTTTCTAGGGGTTTTCTAAAGATACTCCAAGAGTACACCGTCCCTAAACAGAGTAAAACGCCCATTCCTAGAGGTATTAATAACCATCTACCTTTGGCTGCGGGTAATCCCAAAACTGTCAACTCGGAATCATAATTACTGGTAGTCATAGATCGCCGTGACTCTTTCTAGACTTGCTGGCCAGTATTCTAGATGAGATTATGGCTAATAGGGAAAATTTTCCCGAAAATTTTCCGATTAAAATAAGGGGTGAAATAATTCACCCCTTTAAAAGTCTCTCCCCATCTATAGCTGAGGGACTTCTGACGAACTTTAACTAAACTGCTGCGAAGTAAACTTTTGACTTCACAGGATCGGGAACCATAGTAGCATCGCCTTCTTGCCAACCGGCGGGACAAACTTCATCCGGATGGGATTGGACGTATTGAATCGCTTTCAGAGTGCGGAGGGTTTCATCGACACTGCGACCGAAGGAAAGATTATTAATAGTAGCGTGTTGGATAACACCTTCTTTATCGATGATAAAGAGACCGCGCAGGGATACCCCCGCATCTGGGTCAAGAACATTGTAAGCGGTGCTGATTTCTTTTTTTAGATCCGACACCAACGGATAGGCCACATCACCGACACCGCCCGATTTTCTCTCGGTTTGAATCCATGCTAGGTGAGCAAATTCGCTATCGACGGACACCCCTAAAATCTCGGTGTTGATACTGCTAAATTCGCTAACTCGATCGCTGAAAGCGGTAATTTCCGTGGGGCAAACAAAGGTAAAATCGAGGGGATAGAAGAATAAAACGACGTATTTACCCCGATAATCCGATAATTTGATGGTTTTGAACTCTTGATCGAAAACGGCGGTCGCGGTGAAATCCGGCGCCGCTTGTCCGACTCTTAAGCAACCTTCGGCGGTCATACTCTTAATCTCCTTAATCTAGTTTCTGGGAAAATGCAACTATTTTTACATTCCTTAACAACTATATCATAGTCATAACGATTTTGAGTAGTCAGCAATCAGTTATCAGTTATCAGTTATCAGTTATCAGTTATCAGTTATCAGTTAGGGACTTGCGTAGGAATAATATCCCAGCCAGAAAATCGCTCTGTAGAAGAACCAGACCAGCCAGATGGTACATTATCAAAGCGCAAGTCCCTTATCAGTTATCAGTTATCAGTGGCTAGTGGGGAGATAGGGAGATAGGGAGATGGGGTGATGGGAGTTAGGTGTTAGAGAGGTTTGATCGGGCGAGAGAAAAAGAATTTAATAGACTCCGTAATGTTCACTTTTGCAGCCGAAATAATAATTTAAGGACAGCGAAAGAGATCGTCACCCGGGGAAGTCAGCCCATCGTACAACTTAGTACAACTTTCTTGCCTCAACGCTCCTCCACGCTGCTGTCTGCTTTTACTTATAGTTGCAAAGGCTATGTCATCAAGCACTGGTAAATATCTATCCCTATCCCAACGTCAGCAACTTCTCGAAATCTTAACAGAACCGAATATCTCTGATGTTGATCGCAAACGGATTCAAATCATTCTTTTCGCTGACGAGGGCAAATCCCAGAACGAGATCCGTAAGCTTCTCGATTGTACTGCCGCCACCGCTAGTAAATGGATACTGATCGCCGAGAGTGGCAAGATCGATCGCTGGCAGAAATACCGCCGCGGTCGCCCTTCAAAAGTTGATCAACCCTACCTCGATCGCCTGAAGGAACTGATTAGTAAATCCCCCCGGGATTTCGGCTATTCCTTTAAGCGATGGTCGGGAGTTTGGTTAGCGCGGCATCTAGAGAAAGAATTCGGGGTTGCACTCACCCCCACCCACATCAATCGCCTCCGCAAACAGCTACAGCCGCTCCGCATCGTCGATCTTTCTCCTTCAGCCAAAGCTTAAAACAACTATGCTCGATACTCACAGCCTCGTCAATCCCTGGCCGGAATTCCTGTCCGAAACCCAGTGGCGGAGTCTCCAGAAAACGGCGATCGCCCTCTCTCCCGAAGCAGGTACACTGCCCGTACAGCCCGGATTATACCTAGTCGTTGGCGGCAAAGTTCGTATAGCGAACTCGCAGCAAAAAGAGATGATTGCGCTCAAAACTGGCGAATTTTTCGGAGAATTCTCCCTCTTTCCCCGATCGGGTTTTCTTCCCTACTCGGTTCGAGTCTCCGCAAAGGCGGAACTACTTCTTATCCCCGAGTCCGCCCTGAAGCCGATCCTGAAAAAACACCCCGCCCTGAAAAAAACATTACTACAACGGGCGCGGGAAATTGAGCAACTTCTTGGGACGAAGACAGAAGAAACGGACAAAAAAAGCGATCGAGCCTATTTCCCCTCTCCGGCGCGGCGGTTAGGTCACTGGATCGGGCAATCCCTCCGCCGTTATCCCTTCTTCGAGCAACAGTCCGCCTCCGATTGCGGGGCGGCCAGTTTAGTCATGATCGCCCGTTATTGGGGCAAAAGAATCAGCGTCAACCGTTTGCGGGAAATGGCCAACGTCAACCGCGACGGAGCATCCCTGAAGGGACTGATCACCGCGGCGGAAAATATCGGCCTCTCCACCCGTCCAGTAAAAGCGACTCTAGAGGGATTAGGGAAACAGCCCCTACCTGCGATCGCTCACTGGGAAGGCAAACACTTCGTTGTGATCTGGAAAATTACCCCCAAACAGGTGATTATTGGCGATCCGGCGATCGGGCAATTAACCCTAAGTCGTGCCGAATTCGCCAGTAAATGGACGGGATTCACCCTGCTGCTCCAACCGAACCAGAAATTTCGGGACACGAAAGAGGATAAAACCTCTCTCTGGCAGTTTTATCGCTTACTGGAACCCCATTGGTTCGTACTGCTGGAAATTTTCGTCGCCTCGCTCTTTATTCAGATATTCGGCTTAATTACGCCGATTTTCACCCAGTTAATCCTTGATCGAGTAATCGTCCAGGGGTCGTTAACTACCCTTTGGGCGATGGGGATCGGTGCGCTAATTTTCGGGGTTTTTCGGGTGGCAATTACTGGTTTACGCGCCTATCTCCTCGATCACACCGCTAATCGCATCGATACGGCATTAATCACCGGTTTTATCCGCCATACCCTCAGCCTTCCCCTCGGTTATTTCGAGTCCCGCTATGTGGGCGATATCATTTCTCGCGTCGGGGAAAATCGCAAGATTCAGCGTTTTCTCTCTGGGGAAGCTCTCTCGATTTTACTTGACTTATTAACGGTTTTCGTGTATGTGGCGGTGATGTTCCGCTATAGCTGGCAATTAGCCCTCATCAGTTTAGCGATCGTGCCACCGTTCCTTCTGCTGGCGTTAATTTCTACCCCTTTTCTCCAGCGAATATCCCGGGATATTTTTCAGGCGATCGCTAAAGAAAGCAGTTACCTGATCGAGATTTTAACCGGTATTCGTACCGTCAAATCTACCGCCACAGAGCGCTCAACCCGTTGGCACTGGGAAGACCTTTTCTCGGTGGAGGTCAAGAAAAATTTCTCCGGGCAGATCATCGGCAATAATCTCCAGATATTCAGTAATCTGATCGAATCTTTAGCGACGACAGGGTTACTCTGTTTCGGTGCCTATCTAGTGATTCAAAATCAATTATCGATCGGACAACTAATCGCCTTTAATATGCTTTTTGCCCAGATCATTGCGCCTTTTCAACGCTTAACCGTTCTCTGGACGCAATTTCAAGAAGTCAATATCGCCGTCGAGCGCATTAACGATGTACTGGACGCGAAACCGGAGGAGAATTTAGAGGAACTTTCCCGTCAGTTTCTCCCAGAATTACAGGGACATATTCGCTTTGAAAATGTCACCTTTCGCTACCACACCGACAGCGATCGCAATATTTTAGAAAACCTCAGTTTTGAGATTTTACCCGGTCAAACCGTTGCCCTCGTCGGTCGGAGCGGTTCGGGAAAAACCACGATCTCGAAATTACTGATCGGCCTCTATCCCCCCACCGATGGGAAGATATCGATCGACGGTTACGATCTGAGTACGATCGCCCTCAGTTCCCTCCGGCAACAGGTGGGAGTCGTCGATCAAGATACTTTTCTCTTCGGTTCCACGATTCGGGAAAATATCAGTTTAGGACATCCCGATCGCCCCCTAGAAAATGTGATCGAAGCGGCGAAATTAGCGGGAATTCATGACTTTATTCAATCACTGCCCATGGGGTACGAAACCCAGATCGGCGAGGGTGGAGGGCTACTTTCCGGGGGACAGAGACAACGGATCGCCATCGCTCGATCGCTAATGGGAGAGCCGCGGTTATTAATCCTCGATGAAGCCACTTCCCACCTCGATACCGAATCGGAACGGATTATTCAAACAAATCTCCAGAAAATTCGGCAGAATCGCACGATGGTGATTATCGCCCATCGCCTCTCTACGGTGCGGAACGCGGATTGTATTCTCGTTCTCGATCGAGGGGTATTAGTCGATAGTGGAACCCATGAAGAATTAATGGCCCGTCCCGGTATTTACCGTAATTTGAATTCTAATCAATTGAGTGAATAACTATGACAACCAATCTAGACAGAGAGCGCGATAACTGGTCTTTCCAGACCAAAGAATTGATCGATACTTTACCCCTACCCTGGACGCGTGGTTTACTCTATTTTCTGATTATTTTCGTCTCGATCATTCTCCCCTGGGCGATATTCTCAAAAGTCGATGAAACGGGTGTCGGTCCAGGAAAACTGGAACCCCAAGGGGAAACAGTCAAACTCGACGCAATCACCGCAGGAGAAGTGGAAAAAATCTATGTCCGTGAAGGCCAAGAGGTGAAAGCAGGACAACCGATTTTAACCCTAGATTCCTCATTAATCGGCAAGGAAATACAACAAATCGAGGAGAAAATAGAAGGACAAAAAAGCCGTCTTTCCCAACAGAAACTGGTCAAAAGTCAGTTAGAGATTTCTTTAACCACCCAAAGCCAACAAAATCGCGCGGCGGCAGCGGAAAAAGAAGCCTCGATCGAACAAGCGCGGGAGAATGTGGACGCATTAATCAAGAAGGCCAAAATATCCCTAGAAGAACAACAAGCGCGAGTCAATCAAGCGAAAACCGCCCTCGCACAAAGTCAGACCGATTATCCGATTCTCAAAAGTCGTTATGAAACGGCTTTAAAAGAAGTCGATCGCTACCGAAAAGCGTGGGAGGATGGCGCGATATCGGAGGTGCAATTCATCGAGCGCGAGGACAATGCCAAGGAGCGCCAACAACTCTACGAGCGGGGAAAAGCGGAGGTAAAAGAAAATCAACATAAACTAGCGGAATTAAAAAGTGCCTACCGTCAGACGAGTCAACAAACGAGCGCGGATATCGCCCAAGCGCGTCTGCAATTACAGGAGCGGCAGCGGGGTTATCAAAGTCTCCGCCATTCCAACGAGTTGGCACTCTTAAGGATACAGGAGCAGATTAACAATCTAGACACGGAGATCGCAACACTGGCATCGGAAATCGCCCAAAGCGAGAGCCAACGGCAAGCGCTCCAAATCCAACTAAGTCAGAGGGTTTTAAAGGCGAATACCGACGGCACAATCTTTTCATTACCGATTAAACGCGCGGGTGCGGTGGTGCAGTCGGGAACGCGGGTTGCGGAGATAGCACCGAAGGGATCGCGGTTTATTCTCAAGGCAGAAATGCCCACGGATCAAAGTCAATTTCTCCGCGCCGGTATGCCGATAAAAGTCAAGTTCGATGCCTATCCTTTTCAGGATTACGGCATTATCGGCGGCAAGATCACCAAGAAATCACCGACGGCGATCGAGAAGGAAACGCCCAACGGAAAAATTAACGTTTTCGAGCTAGAAATTCAACTCGATCGCTCCTGTATTCAAAAGGGAAATCAATGTATTCCCCTCAATCCGGGGGATACGGCTACCGCAGAAGCGATCGTCCGTCAGCGTCGGGTGATCGATTACATCCTCGATCCCTTTAAGGATCTGCAAAAAGATGGGTTAAAACTGTAGTTTTTTTAGGTATCGAAGCCAAATTACTTACACCCCTCCCTAACCCTCTTGCCTATCTCAACTAGGAAATTAATTTCGCATAACTGTTTCAGGAGTCATTATGTCCCATAGTATCACCATCAGCAATCAAGACCTTATCCAACAGCTTAAGCTATCGGGGAAAGTTCCCGAAATAGTCGAGGGAATTATCGGTCGGAAAATCATCACCGAAACCGCCACGGCAGCGGGGATTAAAAACACGACTGACGAGTTACAACAGGCGGCCGATCAATTCCGTCTCGCCAATGAATTACATAACGCCAAAGATACATGGAATTGGTTGGAAAAACAGGGCTTATCCCTAGATGATTTCGAGGAGATCGTTCAATTCAATTTACTATCGGGTAAATTAGCCGAACATCTTTTCGCAGACAAAATTGAATCCTATTTTGTCGAACACCAGCTAGATTATACCGGCGCGGTGATCTACGAGGTGGTGTTAGCAGATCAGGCGATGGCGGAGGAGTTGTATGAATCGATTCAGGAGGAGGAAATCAGCTTTCAGGAAGTAGCGCATCGCTATATCGAGGATGTGGAATTACGACGCAAGGGAGGTTATCGCGGTACTGTTTACCGTAAGGATTTACGACCGAATCTTTCGGCCGCAATTTTCGCATCGGATTCTTCTCGATTGTTGAAACCGCTACAAGGCGATCGAGGTTTTCACCTGATTTTTGTCGAGGAAATCCTTAAGCCAAAATTAACCGAGGAGTTGGCTCTGAAAATCGGTGTTGATTTGTTTAACGCCTGGGTAAAGGAGAAGATTCAAGAGATAGAATACGAGTTTAGTAATTAATTGTGGATGGGGTGGGTAATACTCACCCCGCAAACATAGTAAGGGAAGATAAGAGTTATGGAATGTGTGATCTGTAAAAACGGTACGACTCGATCGGATTTTGTTACCGTTACTTTAGACAGGGATAATTGTATCGTGATTTTAAAACAAGTCCCTGCGGATATCTGTCAGAATTGCGGGGAGTATTATCTAAGCGAGTCGGTCACTGCGGAGGTTTTACAGAAGGCCGAAGATGCGGTTAACAAAGGTGCGGAAGTAGAGATTATCCGCTATGTCGCTTGAGTGCGTCTTGGTAGAGTATAAAGAGAGCGATCGAGGTTTTCACCTGATTTTCGTCGAGGAAATCCTTAAGCCAAAATTAGGCTCTTCGTTACTTGGTATGATTCGATCAGGGGGCATAAATCGACTAAAGCCTTATCCGGCAAGAGACTTAATTGATTAGCTCGTTCTAGATCGAAAACAATTGGGAACAATCGAAGCAATGTCTTTCTATATAAGGGTTTCATTCCTTATAACCCCCCTCCATTATTGCATAACACAAACCGAAGAACCAAATAAATAACTTATTTAAGTCATTTATAGCATTTCTGATTCACAAGAGGTACATTCCCGATCCTGAACAGCTTAATCAGCAAAGGTTTAAGTGTGCCGCACAGATGCGAGAAACGCTATATTTGGTTTTTTGTACACAATGATATAAATTTGAATATTTTTGAACATAAATAACTTATTTATATTTAATTTGTGATGACGAAAATCGAGGCTTTTTCAGTATCGATAATTTTTTGATGGGCTAGACTAGGAGTAAAATCCTAACAAAATTAGCTTGTTTATGTTCAACTAAGGTGAATTGAGAGGTTGACTTATATTTTTTATAGGCCTAAGATGTAGATTAAATGAGTTGATTAACTCATTCTCTAGAAAGTTTCTAAAATAGGAGAATAATCCCAATGACCAACATTTTAATTTTAGACGAGTCTTTAGTCGATCTATCTGAAGATGAACAAAAAGCTGTAAGAGGTGGAGCCGCATCATGCACCTATGCGAGTCAGACCTATTCCGAAGGTTCCACAGTCCAACAGGCGGATGGTATTTACCTTTGTCAAGCAGATGGGAGTTGGGAATATAAGGATCCTGCCGCAGTCTAGTGAGGCTAGTTTTTTGATTAGACCTCTTGCATAAATCCGAAAACAAACGATAGAAACAATAATGGGAGGGACTTTCAGTTAATTATTTATTAGTAGTTGATAATCTTCAAAAATGTTGCTGTACAAGGATCGACTTAAGACTTTTGCAAGAGGTCTTATGTAAAATCTGCCTAATTTATCCATTCTCGATCTGTATGACCATTCCGACTCATCAGAAATGCCTCTCGCTCAGGGTGAGAGCATCTCAAACGCTATTGACAATTGGCCAATTTTGTGATCCGCTTGCTGTGTGAGCATTTCAAGTGATACCAGTCAATCAGAATAGTTACGAAATCGACCCATTTGGTCGATTTTTGCTTAACAATTGAGAGGGCAAATTCTCCTCAAATATTCCTGAATCGCCCTCTGGGCAAGCAACTCACATAAAGTTCATTTTGTCAAGGATTGTTAAGATGCGCTTACCCTGCCTCTTGCTCCCGAACAATTATCTCTAATTAAAGGTGCGATCAATCGTGCTGATCGCGCTCGTCGAGTAGGTCAAGGTCGTCCACAACATTGTGGCGTTAGTGGTTGGCCAAGGGACGGACGATTACCAAGAGTTGATGAGCATGGATATCCGATTAATCAGTTTTAACAAAGCTGATTTTTGATAGTTAATCTATAGGGAAAGCTACAATGTCTAAAATTTTTATCGCCAACCTGAAACTCGATCGCCAACAAAACTCACTGATTTCTCTTGAGATGGAAAGTTCGCCATTAATTCAAGCCGCTATCGAACGTTCCCTCGACGCGCGTAAAGTTATTGGCGGGATCAAAACTTGCGGATGGATATGCCCAATGGAGTTTTAACCATGAAATCCGATCGCACTTTATGTCCTAGCGCGCGAGAAAATTCCCCGGATAGCGTAATTTTCGGGATCGCGGCGGGAACCGTTGAGGAACCCCGCGTCGCCTATCTCCCGGAAATCCAACCCGTCACCCCAGAAATTCTCGCACTCGCTCAACCCGTCACCCCCACCGAAGTCTTCCGCTTCGCCGCGTCCTGCGCGGAAAAAGAATGCGTTCATTTCGATGGGAAAGATTGTCGCCTTGCACGTCGGGTGGCACAGGGACTCGCAGAAGTAACCGATATCCTTCCCCCCTGTCGAATCCGGCAAAACTGTCGCTGGTGGTTACAGGAAGGAAAAGCCGCTTGTCTGCGCTGTCCGCAGGTTGTCACTGACAACTATAATCCTTCCGAAACTTTCGTGAAGGTTGCTGAACCCGAATCTTAACCCTATTAAATAGGAGTCTAATTACCATGGCTAAAATTCATATTTCCGATCTACAGGTGAACTCTTTTCAAGAATCTCTTGAAACTGCGATCAATCGTGCGATCGAGACTCGAAACATTCAAGGCGGAGGTAAATCATTACCGCCAGGATCAACAACACTGGGAATAATAAATTGGCCTCCCATCACTCTCGGAATTATCTACAGCCCGGATACGAATTTATCTTGACGCTTGTTGTCTTTTATCAAATTCTAACAGGAGTTAACTTATGGCTCTCGAACAAGTTCACGCTTTTTATCAAAAAGTCGCTTCCGATCAGTCCTTCCGTTCCCGAATCCAATCGGTGAATAGCAAAGAAGAATGCAGCGAGATCGTCAAAGCTGCGGGGTTCGATTTCACACCACAGGAATTCGAGGAATACACCGCGCGACTTCTGGAGTCCGATCGCCCCGATGAAGAAATTAAAGATTTAAGCGACGAAGATTTAGCGGCGGTCGCAGGTGGATTTATCGGCAGTTTTCTGTGGCCCCCCATAATGTTGTATGGTGGGCCACCGAAGCGCGATCTACTTCTATAGGACGACAGAATCGTTCGACCGATCTACGGATTACCGGCAGATCGTCTCGTGGATTTCTAATTCCAACCGACTCATAAATTTTATCGAGTATTAAACTTGTAAGGAGCTAATTATGTCTTTCGATCGCACCCCGAATTTTACCGAAAAACTAGCAACCGATCCCGATTTTCGTTTAAAGGTTTTGGACGAAATCGCTAACGATGACGAACTCAAAGACTTAACCGAAGAAGACTTAAAAGCGATCGTCGGGGGATGGCTGAACAAACACCAAATATACGGATATCCTTATCCGCATGATTGGTTCCTAAACTTCAAGGGGTGACAAGGCGACTAAAAGGCTTGCTGGATAAGGCGCATAGCCGTTAGACCCCTAGAAAAATTCGGGTGTTTTCCAGGCTTGAGTCGAATCAAAGAAAAAGCGAGTTCCGAGTATGCGTCCATCGACTCGACCCAAAAAGTCCCATAAGTACCTATCCAAAAATCGCTCTGTCTTTCTGGACCGCGTTTTGCTTCTTTGGAGCGACAAATATAATCCCGAGTTCCCGATTTCTTGAGATTTTGACCCCGGGTTGTATTCAAAGAGTAAGCGATAGCGATTAATAAAACTAAGGCGAGAAAGCGAGGCTCGCTCACTTTCGTTTTTTCCAGATTATATCCTCCCGTTTTACAATCTTTGAACATCGCCTCAATCCCGAATCTGGCTCGATATAATTTGAGGGTTAACTCTAAAGATTCTAGATTAGTCAATAAATACCAAGGCTCTTTAGACCCTTTACTTCGATAGCGCCTTTTCCAATAAATTGCCAGATTAAACCCACCGATCTGATGGCTTTTCGTGTGGGTCACTCCTCGAAAGAATTTTCGTTCTCCCCGGTTCGGTTCTAGCTCCGAAAGGGCTTGATAGTTTTCTTCTTCTTTCAATCGCGTGTAGGTACTTTTCTTTTGACGGAAGATAAAAGCTACACCTCTGTCGTCTAGCCACTTCCCTAACTGCACCGACTGAAATTCACGATCTCCCATTACGACGAGCGGATAGGGTTTCAATAACCGCAAGACCGGCTTGATAAATTTTTTCTGTTCGCCCAGATCGCTACTTCCTTTTTTATTCAGTAACACCCAAGATACGGGCAAGGCTCTCCGACCACAAATCACACTGGCAACGAATAAATTTCTTCCTTTCCAATCGGTTCTATCTATGACGACTAATAATCGTCCCGCCTGTTTCAGTTTTTGAAGCCTTCTTCTTTGCTCTCGATTTTTGTTTTTCCCACTAAACTCTAGCTTGACAATCTGTTTGATCAAGGGAAACCACAAGAGTTTCACGTTTAGTTGCGGGAGCTTAAGAAATCTCTGCAAATTCCGTCTTCTACTTTCAAAGGTTATCGGTTGCGGGAAAAGAGCGGCCAGTTTCTCTAGTTGGACTATCCGATGACTTTGTAAGAG
>NZ_JADBVE010000215.1:0-10048 GCF_020245285.1 Microcystis sp. M31BS1 | reverse complement strand
AATACTCAAATAACTATTAGGAACTGCCTTTAAAACTTGTAGCTGAAGTCGAATAGTTTCAGGGTTCCGTTTTACCCCCGTTTGTACGGTTAAGTAATTAATTGCATCCTCTGGAATCCCTAAATCATCCCTTCGGAGAGAATGGTAAGCAACCTCGACACCATCCACACAAATATAGGAATTAGGTAAGCGCCAAATTTTTTCTCGGTAATATTCCTGTGCATCTGCTGGTAAAACGTAATTATCAGCAAGATAGTAATCAATTGCAGGAATTCCTGACGCATCAAAACCTAACCAAGTCACTTGTATTGGTGCGGATTTTAGTGCCATGACTTGACAAGTTGTGTTATTAGTGATGCTGTCTAAATCTACCAAAATATCAATATTATCTTGACTGATTTTTTCAGCAATCATTAGAGGATCAATCTGTAAATTATAGCAAGCATTTACCTGATTTCTAAAACTATTTTCAGTGATAAGGTCTTCTTTTTGAGATACTAGGTATAAAGAGACATGAAACTGGTTATAGTCATGATACTTCATTAACCATCTAGAGATCAATCCGATAGAATGATTATATAAAGTATGGGCAATATAGCCAATTTTTAGAACTTTATTGGTATCTTTAATAGTCGATTTGTGAAGAGAATTACCCTTATAATTATTGCAAACATATCCCTGAAAAAGTTGACCAACACAATTACTAATGTAACGGTTTTTTCGTGGGTTATCTTCTAGGTAAACTAGAGGGGATAAAATTGCTAGGGATGGTTTATCAAGTAATCTGGGACATTCTCGATTAGCGATGGTTTTTTGCAAGGATTCTGTATATTCTTCAACATCTGCCTTAATATCGACCCAATTACCACTAAATAATTTGACATAAAGAGCAAGAAAATCAGCTACAGCTTGAGAAGGCAACCCTTGACAACTTGTTTTTAATTGACTAGCTACTTGCATAGCAGCAGCAAAATCTCGATTATAAAAATAACATTGATACAGTTCAGCTAACAGATAAATTTGCCCTGGTTCTACTGCTAAACAAGTATTAATAATATCAATAGCCAATGGTATGCCTAGAGAAGGTAATTTAGCTTCTACTACTTTGATAAAAGTTTGTCGCTGACAGTTAGATTGAAATATTGCCTCTAAGTAGGGGACGGTTTCTGGTATCTGAGAATCGAGAAATTTTTCTAAAACTTCTGCTAATAAACTTAACTCGAGACTCTGGAAATCATTTGTTTTTAACACATCGACAAATAACCAAGTTTTTAACTGCTCTTTTTCAAAATAATTCAAATTAATTGCTAATAAAATAAACCGCAGTAAATTATCAATATTATCGTGACTAATCTCGCGAATATGTCCTCGAATTAACCAACTGGTTTCTAAATTGCCTAACTCTAATTGTCTTCGCGCTTCCCCATCCAAAATATTGACTAAATCTGCTGTCCACGCAGTCATTTCCCCTTCATCCCCTTGACTGAGGACGAATAACCATGTGGTTTGTGCTTCTTCTTCCCTAGCTTCTAAAAGATAGGCCAATCCTAAATACCAATAATGACTAATTTCTAAGGGTTCTTTTTCTATCAATTCTTGATAAAACTGGCTAACTTGCCAGAAATCCCCTTGGATAATTGCCGGTTCAACTTGGGAATGCCAAGACATAAGTATTTATCGTTAAGTGTCTCTACTAGCGTACCCAAATATAAGCAAAATTTTTCTATATAAGTAAAATTTATCAGTCGGTCAGGGGTTGGGTTTTGGGGTGGTCACTGCGTGCGCTTTGCGGGGGGTGTTAGGGTTTTAGTTGAAATTCCCCCACTTCCCACGTCCCCACGTCCCCACTTCCCCCGCTTCCCACTCTGCACCCAGTTTCAACGCGTCCTAGCTTACCATCAATCTCAGCCAAGAGTCAGTCCCGATGAAAAAGTTTTCACCCCCACAGATGAAAGAGGTTTCCTTCCCTACACCCCACACCCTACACCCTACACCCTCTTTCAAGTCAGTTTTTTGAAAGATTTTCTAAATAAACCAATAAATCGGCCATAGCTTGAGTATCAGGCTGAAATTTGGGCATCGGCGGGGTTTTACCGCTAATTACCTGTTCAATCAGACTAATTCTCGATTTGCGATGGGAAACGTCCTCTAAACTCGGTCCGACGATGCCATCAGCAAACTGACCGTGACAAGCAGCGCAGTTAATCTGAAAGATTTCGTAACCGCGACTGACATTACCTTGTAGGGATAAAACCTCTTTAATGTAAGGATCCGACATCTTAGCCAGATGAAAGGTGATTAAAAAGGTGCTAATCAGCAACAAAACCACGATTATAACTATTAAGAGTCGATAAAGCCCGAATTTTGGTTTAAATAACTGACTATTCACGAAGGCCGCCGAAGGAAAGGTGAGTTTCTCTTTACATTTTGCAACTTTTTGCCCGAAAATTCCACCGCCCCTGCTAGAGATAGGCAAATGGAGAATAATATAAGACAAAACTGCATCTTTTTCTAACCCTCTAGCAATGAACCTATTAACCAGACTGGAAGATTGGCCCTATATTATCTTACCTATCACTATCATCCTCAGTTTCCTGCTGTTGGGATGGCTCGTAGAACAGCGCGTTGTCAGTCAACTTTTATCGATTGCCAGAGAAAAAAACCTGCGTTTCTCGGAAGGGGTTTTACGTTCCCTTCGTGGATTAAGCATACTTTGGTTCGGACTTTTGGGGTTAAATATTGCCCTCTCCCTTCCCAATCTTCCCCTCTTTCCCTCCCTGATTCTCCTGAGCCAAAAATTGCTGCTAGTGGCTTTTTTAGCTTCGGCTACTTGGGTTGTTGCTCAATTATCCGTGGAAATATTACGAGTTTATACCACGGGAGATGATGGCATTTCTTCCCTAACTTCCCTATTTGAATTTCTCGCCAAAGTTCTGATTTTTAGCTGCGGTTTTTTGCTGATTTTAAGCTCGATTGGCATTTCGATAACTCCGATGCTTACTGCCTTTGGTATTGGGGGTGTTTCCCTCGGTTTAGCTCTCCAAAATACCCTAGCTAATTTAATGTCAGGGATTAATATTATCACTTCTAAAAAAGTTAGACCGGGAGATTATATTGAACTGAGAACGGGAGAAGCTGGTTATGTGCGAGATGTGGATTTAAGATGCACAGTCATCGAAGAAATTACCAATAATCTTTTGGTCATTCCCAATGCTCAGATCATTTCTTCTAGTTTCCGTAACTATAGTTTACCAGATCACTCCCTACTGATTCCCGTGGAAGTGGGCATTAGTTACGATAGTGACTTAGAAAAAGTCGAAAAAGTTACCCTAGAAGTTATGCAAGAAATCGCTCAGTTATTGCAACCTCACCTCGGTAACTATAAACCCTTGATTCTTTATGGTAAACTCGATTACTATAGCATTGTGCTAACAGTCTATCTCAAGGTGGTAGAAGAAGAATTTTTTCAACATCTCACCATTAAACACGAATTTATTAAACTCCTACACCGACGATATCAGCAAGAAGGAATTAAACTTCCCTATCCAATTCTTTTTCCCTATCCCCCCAGTAATCCCCCTAGTTAACCTCAATTTGCTATCGCAACAAACAATTTAAATGCGCGGACAACTTACAATTGATAATTCTCCTCAAAAAACTTACGAGTCATCGGTTGGGCAACTTCAATACCGTGGCCTTCTCCTAATAATTCTAGGGGTTTTCCTTCCACTTGAATCCAGACTTTGGCATTGGGATCCTCGGTAGTAGTAGTATAGATGATTTGTGCCAAACGACCGATCAACATATCAGGACCATCATCAGTGCCAAACTCCCGCGAGAGATTAACTTTAATTCCCGTTTTATCTACTTTTAAATCAAGTAATTTAGTCCCGGGGGGAATAGTAGTCATATCCTGAGGATTACTTGGACCTGCTAATAGAGTTTGCAATACTGCTGTTAACTCTCGGTCGTCGCTATCCGCTTTTTGAACGGTAATTTCTTGGGTGACTAATTGATTACCCCTATCGGTCACTTTTAACCAATAAACCTGTCGAGTTTCCCTAACAGGAATAGCTGCAGGAGTTGCTGTCGGACTTGTCTTCACTGGACCGGGAGAAATCGGTTCAACAATTGGCGATTGACTTATCGGCGCCGGACTGGGAGATTCAATCGGGTTTTCGCTAGTTTTCTGGGGGGAAGATAGGTGATGGACGGCAAACCAAGCAGTGGCCCCACCAGCAGTAAATAAAGCGAGGCCGATACCAATTATCCAAGGCAAAGAGATTTTATCACTAGAGCGAGAACTAGGCATAATTCAGTTATCAGTTATCAGTTATCAGTTATCAGTTATCAGTTATCAGTTATCAGTTATCAGTTATCAGTTATCAGTTATCAGTTATCAGTTATCAGTTATCAGTTATTGGTATGTATTAAGTGAGCAGTATTAAATAGCAGTTTCCCAGTGTCTTTTCACTTTTTACCGATCACTGAAATAGAAATTGCCGTTTTCTTTTCACTGATTACTGATTACTGATCACTGATCACTGAAATATCTCCTCTTTTCTGACCGTTAAATTTAATTGGGGTTCCCCGATCGAGGTTCAATGCTGCCAAAGGCGGCTATACTCAGCTTATCATCGTCAATCTGCAATTGGAGAAGGCGGGCGATAATTCCTTGTTTCTCGAAGTTTTTTAAATCTAACTGGGTGGATATACCCTCGGCAAACCCCTTGAGAAGGCGCGAGGAGATGCGACGACCATTAAGAGTGGCTGTGGGGTCAATAAGCTCGATTTTTCGCCCCTGCACTAGCTTAAATCCCACTTCTAAGCTCAGATTGAGGGTGGATGCTGGTTCGTCTGGCCGTTGTGTCTCTAGCTGCAGGCTGAGGGTGACTCGATTATTATTAAGAAAATTAAAATTTGCTTGACTAAGTTGATATTTTGTGCTACCAAATTCTTCCCTAGAGGGAATCAGATTATTAATCAGGGTCTGAATTTGTTCTTTGACCGCTGCCGATTGTAAAGCTTGATTAACATTAGTTTCCGTGAGGACAAGATGCAAAGCTCCCGCAGCTGGTCGGCGCAGTGCGGCGGCTAAACTGCTGTTTTTTTGCTGTAATCGCCGCAAATCGAGGCTAATTGGCTCAGTTTCTAGCTCGATCTTCTCAATGCGAACACCAGCAAGGGGATAAATTCCCCGTGCAGAAATGCGAACTCGATCGATTTTGCCTTGCAGAACCTGATAATTGGGAGTATTATCGACCCTCACGGCTAATTGTTCCACTTTTTGGACTTGGGAGCGAAGGGTATGAGCTAAAACCGTATCAATAATTGCCCCTGCGGGAGTTAACAGGGTCAAAACACTAGCGAGAGTGATTGTTAGCCATTCCATCGCTCAATTACACCCATCCAGCTAAATTTTGCCAAGCATTAGTCAAAAGCTGACTTAACCAACGTCGTTGCACTTGATCTAAAATCGGGTCTTCTGCGAGAATTTCTTCAGTCAGATCATCGAGAGATTGACCCTGAGCGCGGGCCATTCTAATAATTCCCGCAATCACGGCAGCGATCATCTCCTCATCGACGGGACGCTGTCGGAGGGCGGCAATTTCTTCGGGGGTAGTCGGGATGGGATAATTCATAATCAGATGGGGTAGGCTGTGTATTAATCTAGGTATGTAAAGTTTTTTAAACTTTTTTCAGAAAACTTTTTGTGTAGTCTAGCGTAATCAGACGATTTTTGGGTGTAATAACTAAATCAAGATGAAAGAAATACTTTACAGAGAAATTCCGACTCCTGACTTGATCGCCGTTTGTCAGTGGTTACAATCCGATTGGCAACCCGCAAACGGTGTCAAGACAAATACACCTAACGGGGTGAGATTGCGCTTATCGGAGGCGATCGAATTGTCGATTTTTGTCTGGACGCTGCAACGGACTACTTATTTAAAAGTTTTCCGCTGGGGTGAGCGATCGCATGATCAAGAAACATCCCTGACTCGGCAGCTCGATCGAGCTTTACAAAAGCGTTTTCCGCCGCAGTATAACACGCTACCAAATATCGATCAAAAAAATCACTCAATTTTTACAGATTTAGAAGCGGACTATCCCCTAACGGTTCACTACTTCCGCAAAATGCCGCAAGGGGAGGCAGATTTAGAACGTTTGTACTGGTGGGAAAAACGTTGGCGCGACAGTGCCAAAAATCCCCAACAACCGCAGCCGGTAATTTTCTCTAGCAGCGAGGAAAATAATCATCCCATCACCTACGACTTAATTTATATTGGTGGTGCCTTGGGGGCAATTCATGCGGCACAGATGGCCAAATTAGGTTATCGAGTCCTCTTAGTAGAAAGACTACCTTTCGGACGGATGAATCGGGAATGGAATATCTCTCGATCGGAGTTTCAAAGTTTAATTAATTTAGGCCTATTTACCGCCGAAGAATTCGAGGAATTAATCTTCCAAGAATACATCGATGGCTTTAATAAGTTTTTTGATGGCAATAATCCCCCCCATCTGAAAGCCAAAATTCTCCATACTCCCACGGTTTTAAATATCGCCATTAATTCCGATAAATTGCTGCAATCCTGCGCTAAAAAAATACAGTACTATGGCGGTAAAATTCTCGATCAAACGGAATTTATTAAGGCTGATATTACCGCTAATAGTGTTACTGTCACCCTTAATCATGGTGGAGAAATTCAACAGATAAAAGGCCGTTTATTGATTGATGCCATGGGTTCCGCCTCTGCCATTGCTTGGCAATTAAACGGAGTGCGTGCCTTTGATAGTGTCTGTCCGACGGTGGGGGCAGTAGTAGAAGGATTCGATCCGGTGGTGTGGGATTCTCACTATGGTGATGTCTTAAATTCCCATGGCGATATTTCTAAAGGTAGGCAATTAATTTGGGAATTATTTCCGGGGGAAGGAAAAGAATTAACCTTTTATCTATTTCACTATCATCAAGTCCATCCCGATAACCCCGGTTCTCTGTTAGAAATGTACGAAGATTTCTTTACTATTTTGCCCGAATATCGACAGTGTGACCCAGAAAAATTAACTTGGAAAAAACCCACCTTTGGTTATATACCGGGGCATTTTAGCACAGGAAAAAAAGATCGAATTGTCTCCTTTGATCGCATTTTAGCCATCGGTGATGCCGCCTCCCTGCAATCACCCTTAATCTTTACTGGATTCGGTTCTTTGGTGCGTAATTTAGAGCGCTTAACCCATCTTTTGGATACGGCCTTAAAACACGATTTACTAACAGCTAAAGACCTAGAAAACGTGCGGGCCTATCAAAGTAATGTGGCGGTAACTTGGTTATTTTCTAAAGGAATGATGGTTCCCACGGGAAAAACCTTACCCCCCCAAAGAATTAACGCCATGTTAAACACATTTTTCGGTTTATTGGCCGACGAACCGCCGGAGGTTTCCGAAACCTTTATTAAGGATAAAACCGATTGGTTGACCTTTAGCCGTTTAGCAATTAAAGCGGCCAGAAAAAACCCCACTTTACTGTTATGGATAGCAGAAATGGCCGGCAGTCAGGATTTAATGCGCTGGTTGGGTTCCTATCTCGATTTTAGCCTTGATGGAGTCAAAAATCTGCTTTTGGGTCCCTGGTTTCCCCAATGGTTAAAAAACTGGCAAAGCTGGCTAGAAAAAGACAATCCTCGCCTCTGGTTAAAGTTATTGAGTTTTAATTATGGCCTAAGACATTAAGTAGGAGACTCCGAGACAGCTATCAGGGATCAGATTTGAGTTTTTAGTTCACTGTTTGTGGAGTTAAGAAACTGTTGGAAAAGTTCAAGAATGCGCTTACCTAAAGGTTCTAACTGCGATGCAGATTTAAAATAGCCATCATCTTTTGGGCCACCGCTGCTGTTTGTTCCAGCATGGCAAAATGACCACAATCGGATAACTCAATGACGTTGCTGCCAGTTTCAAACAAGGGATGAAAACTGGCCAGATGGTTAACGTACTTAACTTCCATAATCGTATCCTCTTTCCCTGCCAGAAAATAGACCGGTTGCGGGAGACGGGAGACAATCTGGGGTAAAAGATGAACTTCGCTGATAGTGGTGGTTTCCAAAAGTGACCCTAGGGCCGCTTGGTAATCGGCCTGGACAAAATCAATCACGCGCTGTTTGCCCCATTTTTTACCTAGGGTTTGCTTGACCATCATCCGCGAGAATAAAACATCAATAAAGGGAACACGGGGCAACCAAGAGGGTCTTTTCTGTAAAATCTGTCTACCGGCTTCCCGAAATCGCTCAAATTCCTCCTTTAGATAGATGCCACCGCCGGCATTCATACAGATTACCCCTTTAATCCGTTCAGGACAGCTATCCGCGGCCCACAAAGCAACACTACCACCGAGGGAATGACCAACTAACCAAGCAGCATCGAGGTTTAAGCGGTTAAGAAGGGTAATAACGTCTTGGGAGTAGGATTCAAGGTTATAACTGCTAGGAGGACTGTTAGAGGTGATTTTTTGGGAGTCGCCAAAGCCCCGGAGATCATAGACTAGACAGGGATAATCCGGGGAGAGAATATCTACCAAAGGCTGCCAGTAGTGACGACTCAGCAGCCAACCGTGTATAAAGACTAAAACTGGTTTATCCGCTTGGGGCGAAAATAACTCGTAACTGTGGGATACTCCCGATATGTCGATGGTAGGCATATAATCAATCTCAACCTAAGTTAAACCGTTGATAGGGGTTACTAGGGAAACTTCTCGAGAAAAATGGGTGTATTTAGCCTTGTTTACAGAGCAAAATCAGGGAAGCTTAGGATATTCCCTGATAGCTGATCAATCAATGCTATAGACAATTTCAAAAGCTTCTACTTTCAGTATAAAACACTGGGGATACCTCCCTAAAATAGGATGAAAACCCTAGACCAGGATTTATCTATGAAATGCGATCGCTTTTTGACTCTTTCCCTAGTGTTAAGTCTGGGATTAGTTTTTCCCCCCTCTTTACCCGCTCAAAATCCCCCCGCTACCACCTTTCAACCCGGTCCTTGGCAGCCTGTTGCTAGGGTGAATACGAGTCGTCCCGTGGAGATTAAAATCATCAATCAAACCGATATTGACCTCAATTATGACCTATCGGCCAATATTAATTCCTCTCCCCAATTATTATCTCCCGGTACGGAGACAACCCTAAAAGGTTTGGTAATTCCAGCATATATTCTGATTAATCGAGCTAATGCAGCCGCAGATCCCTATTCTTCTAGTTTAATCTATGGCGTAGAGGTCAATGATGATAATTTAGTCACGATTACTGTCACCAAAGTTCCGGGGAGTACCCCCGGTTATACCACCTTTAACATCAATCAACAGGGTGCTATTTATATTTACTAGCTCTAGCTTAAGCTGTTATGGAGCCACCTCGATTGTTAATTAAGTTTACGGCTCTTTCTACCTCCTTTGGCTTCAGGATTTTAAAATTCGTCTTCTTGGGCAAGAATTGTCTTAAGAGTCCCTTATTATGCTCGTTTATAGCAATTCCCATAGTGGTGAGGTACAGAGTCTTAGGTTTTGAGGAGTCAGGAGTCTCCGAGTCAGGAGTTAAGATTTTGGTGTACCTCATGAGATTGGGAAACGCTATATACTCTGTAAATTCGGTGGATATTATGATGGTTCGTGAACGATTTCATCGATAAATTCTTCTCTTTCCTCTTCGGTCATGGTATCCCAATCATAGCCGCATTCTTTCGCCACGATTCGAGCTTTGTCAATGGCGTAGTTAGACAAGGATTCCCATCGGTCCGACTGACTGAGGATGAGAATTTTATAAACTTCTCGTTTCTGGTCTTCGGGGAGTTGTTTGACTAATTCGATTACTTGTTCGTTGCTTAAGGTTAATTTCGGCATAGTCCATTTTTAATTTAATTAGGTTCTTCGTTACTTGGTATGGTTCGATAGGAGGGCATAAATTGACTAAATCCTTATCTGGCAAGAGACTTAATTGATTAGTTCGCTCTAGAGCAAAAACAATTGACAAAAATCGCAGCCATGCCTTTCTCTATAAGGGTT
>NZ_JADBVE010000214.1:0-3462 GCF_020245285.1 Microcystis sp. M31BS1 | reverse complement strand
GCAAGTAAACCCAAGGGTAATTCCGTCCTTGATGCTGAACTGGCTGGTTCAAACCAAACATCGATTTCTTGGACTTCACTCTTGACTTTCTTGCTCTTTTTAATCGTTCCCAGAGACGCTAAGAGTTCTTCTAAATATTCTACACAACTCAGGCTAGATAAGCAAGAGAGCTACGCCACTACTATCGGATCACTACCTACTTTTTTTCTCCAGTCTAGGCTATAAGACATTTTTCTGTATGGGTTGCTCGTTTCTCCTTATTTTACCCTATTTTTCCCTTGCATCATACTTATTTGGAATGACTATATTATCTGAACTAGGACGAACAATCTGTCTTTTACTTAGCTGTTGCCAAATATCTACTAGGAAGACTAGCAAGAACAGATGAACAGCACCTAGAAACTGATGTCTTTCAAAGATAAAGAAGAACTTGGGTAATAAGGGAACATTCGGCGGTTGTTGAAAACCTAAATACTGTTGTGCTTGTACCACATAAGCATTAGAGACTTGGGAATAAAGAAAACAACCGTAGGCAAAAGCAGCAAATAAAGAGGCGAGTAGGGCGCGTCTGGATACTAGGAAATCCTGATAGTAGAGCCAGATAATACTGATCAGGATAAAAGGATAACCTATATAGAGATAGCGCTGATGAGTGCCACTGAGAAGAATATTAAAACCTAGGTAACTTAGTCCATGGAAAAGGCAGAGAAGTGCCATTAAATAGGTAGGATTGTATTTAGGGATAATCGCCTCGGTTTTGGTGGCGAGAATTTGCCAAATCTTGATTAAACCTGTACAGATAAGAAAACCCATGAAACCAGCATAGAGTAAAAGCCCTGCTTGGTAAGGACTGATACCTTTTTTCCAGCTACCTAGTTGCAAATCCATAAAAGGTACTCGGGAGGAAGCGCGGGGTTCTAAACCGAGAAATATCCAGATATTAAAGCCATTTCCTGAGATTTTGTCACCGTGACCACTACCAGATTTTAAGACAAAGAGGAAACTAGACTGAATCAGTCTGAGGGGAACTGCAAATAAGCTATCTAGGTAGAGGAAAAATCCGAGGCTTAAAAGTAGAGTTGCTCCCAGCCAGATTAAGCCTTTAGTCTGGTATCTTTGCTGGAATTTGTAACCTGTGGTCAGGATAACTAGGGCAAAAAAGGGTAGGGAAAAAATAAAGAGTTGTTTAGTGAGAATGAATAGGACTAAACTAAACATCCCGAGGAGAAACCAGAGGATATTTTTGAGGAGGGTGTTTTTCTCACTCCAAGATTGGAAGAAAGCAATGGTCGCCAGGAGGCAAAATAATAAGCCTACGTTGTCAATCTGTCCCCAGAGAGAACCTGCCGCCCAGAGAAATAGCACTAGGGTAATGCTGAAACCGATGATTACGGGGCGTTTGAATTTTAAGATTCTTGCTAGGTAGGTAAGAAGGAGAAAATTGAGAGCGTCAACAAACGCTAGGTAAAAACGGAAGTAGTAGATAGCCTCGGTTTTTTCGCTAATTCCCAATAGGGATTTTATCGCCGCAATTACTCCGCCGCTTGCCAGTATGCCTATACTAGGATAGTTGGGGACTTTGGGAGGACAATCCATATATACTGTACCTGCCGCGAGACAATCCCCCCATCTACTAAAGAGAAAAGTATCGGTAACGTGGTAAATGGGGAGAAAATAGACTAAAACAAAGGGGAGGGCTATTCCTAGGATATAGGCAAGGGGGATGAGGAAATTATTTTTTTCCCCTCGGTTGGTTGAGTCTAGAAAGTTTTTCATTATTCTCGAAGTCGTTGAGCTTTTCTGGTTCGGTATATTTTCAGAGAATTTTGGCGGTTTCCAGGAGATATTTCTCTAGTTGGGCTTTTTCTTGCAGGGGTATCCCCAGCATGGCTTTTTTCCTTGTATTTCTTTCTATTTTCTCACAACTTTGTCAATGAGTAATTATACTCATGCCTGAGTGGGATGCGGCCTGTAGTTTTCCATATAGCGGTAAGCGCTTGAGTGAGATACAGACCAAGCCTTGCCTAGCATGGTTTATAGCTCGTGACACTGTACCTCATACGACTGCACACCGCTATAATAGTTTAGAGACAGTAAAAAATGGTGGAAAATACTGGTTATAGCCTTGCACTGACGATGTTTTTCAGCAGTCCAGAGTAAGGTTTGATTGATAGGGGAGCAAGTGTCAACGTTTTGCCCTAGTATTTGGGTCTAGAACTAGGCTTTATCTGGGAGAATGAAAATCTTTCGGTTATCTTGGCTGGAAACTTAGCCCATTGTCAAGCTCGTGCGCTCGTTGTTAAAGGCCAAGTTACTCCAATTACTCAAAATTTTATGAAGCATTTGAGTAAACACCTGACTTGATCGATGACAATGGCTCTATCCCGTTCTAGCTGTCAATAATTATGCAAAGTCTTTTTCAACGTTCCCTAACTGAGACCAATTCTGGGGAAGAAGATACCCGTAGTCGTATTCTACAGGCCGCTTTACGTTTATTTGCCGCTAAGGGTTATGAAGGAACCACGACCAAAGACCTAGCAGGAAAAGCAAATGTGGCAGAAGGAACTTTATTTCGTTATTTTCCCAACAAAAAGGCGATTTTAATCGAAGTGGCCACTAGGGGATGGGTGGATATTCTCACCGACTTGCTGACAGAATTGAGCGAAATGGGCAGTTATAAAGCGGTAGCGCAGGTGATGCGACGTAGGGTGTTGAGAATGCGAGAAAATAGCGATTTATTGCGAGTTTGTTTTATAGAGGCACAATTTCACCCCGAATTAAAAGATCGGATTCAATCGGAGGTAATTGCTAAAATGACCGATGTGGCCGAGGCTTTTTTTCAAACAGCGATCGATCGTGGTATCTATCGTCCCATGAATCCGAAAATTGTGGCCCAGGTTTTTCTAGGAATGTTTGCAATTGCCGGTTTTTCCAGTGAAACTATTTTAGATAGCAATGCTTCCCCCTTAGCTTTACAAGAAATGGCCGAAGGTATTGCCGAAATTTTTCTGAATGGAGTGTTAGTTAAGTAGTCGTGCAAAATTAATTTCCTAGTCGAGACTCCGAGACTCCGAGACAGCTAATCTAAGGATAGGCGGTTAAAATCCGTTTTAGCTTACTTAAGTAGGTAGGCGTTAAAAATTATCAGATGCCCCCCTTATTAAGGGGGGACTAAGGGGGGATCGGCACCCCCCTTATCAAGGTAGGGTTGATTCATTTAAATTAAGTACAGCTAATTTTGAGTCAATAAATTTGACTGAAGATTCTCAATTTTATCTTTCTCTAACCAAAAGAGTTAGTCACAATAACTAATCTTTAATCTTCTGCCAAATTTATTATGAATAAATTGATAAAGCTTGTTCCCAAGCCACTAAAAGCCTATCTCTCTTCAAATTTTCTGAGAGTACATCCTGTTAATTTAGCTAATTTTTCTGCTTCTTACGTCGATAAAACTATCAGTTT
>NZ_JADBVE010000213.1:0-16840 GCF_020245285.1 Microcystis sp. M31BS1 | reverse complement strand
TGGACTAACGCCAAAGCGTCTTTAATTGCTTTGTCTTTACGTTGTCTTGATACTTTCAAGTGAAGTTTAGCTACTTTTATCCGTTGCTTGTGATAGTTTTTAGACTGTTTCTTTCCTTGACGAAATCGTTTTGATAATCTCATTTGTGCTTTTTTAAGTCGTTTTTCTGACTTGCTTAAATAACGTGGATTCTCTACAGTATTACCTTGAGCGTCGGTATAAAACTCTTTTAACCCTAAGTCAATTCCTGTTATTTGTCCCGTTGGTTCATGGTATTCTTGCCGTTCTCCGTCAATCAAAAACTGGCAATAATAACCGTCAGCACGTCTAACAACTCTTACCCGTCTAATCTGTTGCTCTGAATAATAAACTAAGGTTTTCTGACTACACCATCAATCAAATTCTCCTGCTTTAAAGCCATCAGTAAATCTGATTTTACGTCGATCATCTGATAGTTTGTAGCCCGTTAGTTTATACTCAACCGAACGGCTATGCTTTTTGAACCGAGGAAAACCTTTTTTTCCTGGTATCTTAGCATGACAATTCTGGTAAAATCGACTAATTGATTGCCAGGCTCTATCAGCAGCCGATTGACGAGCTTGAGAGTTTAATTTATTAACCCAAGGTGTCTCTTTATTATTAGCTAGTACCGCACAAAGTTTTTGAAGGTCATTACGGGTTGTTCCTTGATTGTCCATCCAATAACGAACACAAGAGTTACGCACAAACTGAGAAGTTCTGATAGCTTCATCAAGCTTCTGATATTGCTCTAGTGTCCCGTTTTTTAGCTTCGCTTCTACGACTAGCATTTAACAATCATCGACCATTGGATAGTTTAATTATAACACAGTTTACCCATAGATGGTAGTATTAAATCGATGCTCTGCGGTTTATTTTCTGGTCGGATTTCATCCCCCGCAAAGGTTGATGTCTTGTCGAAAAATTTAGCGGGGGCATTCATCCGACATTTTAGGTAAATAGGTGGAAACGGGAATTAGCTAGGAAAACCCTTAGGCCAGAGAAGCGGTAATCCAAAATAAACCATCGACTAAAATTGTACTCAATACGGCTCCGCTAAATGCCCACCAATGGCATACCCGTTTTTGCAAAGGATAGATACCGATCGCTAGGAGCAGGTTGAGCAGTACGATCGCCCAACTGATGCCCCAGGGGGTCTGAATTTGGGCCAAAGCGTTATGAAATATCGGCGATACTAGGTTGGCATCTAGTTCCACGGTCATTAATTGTCGCCAGTAGGGAATTAGTCCCGTTAGATAGAAATATAAGTCGGTGATGGCGGTTCCTAACAAAGAACCCAGATAGAAAAGATTGCCCACTTTGCCGCGACCTTTGCATAATCCCCAGAGAACAAAGGGCAGCCCGATCGCTTCCATGGGAATATGGAGCAAGGGTTCCCAACGCCACCAACCCCAGTACAGAGAACCGGCTAACCAACTCCAACTAAAGCCCAAAAGTAAATCTCCCCAAAGACTGATTTTTGCTTGTTTGAGCAGCCAAATCCCTAACCCCACCCAGAAAACGGTTAAACCTAGGCTAATTTCGGGATAGTAGCGCACTAGGGGCGCTTGTATGAACACGGGGACTGATACCAGAAATGCTGCTGTCCAAAAGACGGATTGACATTTTTCCCAGTTAGGGACTAGGGGTTTCAGGCGATTGGGATTGCTGGGGACTAGGGTAGAGTTGAGCAAAGGATTTCAGAATTGTTACAAAACTTTACTTATATTAAGATACATCATTCTCTCTCTACTATATCCCCCCTAGGGGGATTTGGGGAAATTAAAAAATTGTTTTTGGCAATGCCCTATCCTGTTAGAATCGAAACGACAGCAGCGATCGAGGAGTGCAAAAAATATGGCAGCGGGCGATGAAGAAAATCCGAGAATGCCCCTAGATAAAGTTATTTTTGTCATTGCTTGCGTCTATCTAGGTTGGGTGGTGGCATGGCTAATCAGTCAAAAAAATGCCCCTGTCTCTCAAAATGGCACGATTTCCCCAGAAGATCAAAAGTTTATCGCCTATCTGCAATCATCTCTGACTATTATCGATCGCCAAGGTGCAACTTCATCCCCCGATCCTGATCCTTCTCCTAAAAATAACCCTTCTCCGGTAGCCACGGTTCCACCACCACCCCCCGCTAATTTACCGGTTAATAATACTCCCCAGATCATAGAAAGAATTTACGTTCCCGTTTATCCCCAAACCCCTGAAACGGCTGCCAAAATTGCCCCGGTTACACCCGCAAATCCCGACATTTCCGCGCCACCATTACCGGCTGCCCCCCAAGTGCATCGGCCGACAGCAGCGGTTATTCCCACTAATAATCAGGTGAAAAATACCCTGGTGGGGGTGATGGATTTAGGCGATCGATCTTCAGCTTTATTTGATAATAAGGGGATAACGACGCGTATTTCTCCGGGGGAATTTATCAACGGTTGGACTTTAGTGGAAGTTGGTAGTCAACAGGTTATTTTGTCTCGCAACGGACAAACGAAAGTCTTAGAAGTGGGACAATCTTTTTAGGGTGAACTACCGGCTGGGCGAGATTGTCGGGGCTTCTGAACTCACGGGGGAATGCCTGAAGATAGACTTACGCCCACCTTGCGGATTTGGTATGACAGAGACAATTAGAACAGGTTTGAGAACTAGGAAAAAATCTATCAATCTCCATCAATAAAACACCTTATTGACAAACATTTTGTTAACGAAGAAAATAAACTGTAGCGATAATAATACTCAGAATTACTACAGTCCAGCGCAGATAACTAGGAGAGATAATTCTGGCTAGTTTTCCCCCCAATAAACCCCCAATTAAAGAGCCAATTGCTACCACTATCGCCGCCGACCAATCTACCTGATTAGAAAAGAGAAAAAACCAAGATGCCGCTACATTAACCACCAAAGAAAGCAACTGTTTTAAAGCATTTAATCTCGTGAGATTATCCTTGATAAATAAGCCCAAAATTGCTAACTCAATCACCCCTAAACCCGCCCCAAAATAACCACCATAAATTGAAGCGAGAGCGATGGGTAAAACCGCCAAAATTTCTGGGATATGACCATTTTCGTCCCCCTGTCGCCGCTGTAGCCAAGAGCGTAAAGTATCTTGAAAAGCCAATAAAGCCGCCGCTAAAAGAATCAGAAAAGGAATCAGGCGGTCAAACACTTGATCGCTGCTATTTAACAGCAAAATACCACCGATAATGCCGCCAATAACTGCCGATGGTAGTAATAACCTAATCCGTTTTTGTTGCCCGTGCAGGTCTTTTTTTTGGGCGAGAGTTGCCCCCAGATAACCGGGGCATAAAGCGACGGTATTAGTCACATTTGCCATCACTGGTGGGATACCCACCGCCATCAGCGTCGGAAAAGTAATCAGACTACCGCCACCGGCAAGAGCATTAATTAAGCCGGCAGCCACGGCAGCGATTGCTAGGAAGCCATACTGAATAGGCGTGAGCATTTAGGCGTTAGGGATAGTAATTAGGGCTAAATCAATTTTTTCCTCGTCAACTTGCTTAATTTCGGCTTTAATTCCTGGTCCAAAATATCTTTCGATTTTTTCCTGTTTTGCCAGCCACTTTTCTAGGGGTAAAAGGGGCGATTCAAATTCTAGGGTGAGACAATAGGCGGAATCAACAGCAGTTTCACGAATTGCCACTAAAGTCGGTCTTTCCTCGTCCGTGGGGCTTAATCCCAGCTTTTCTAGGGCTTCATCCAGATGCACTTCCTGTCCGTAGCGATAGCGGGTGACATCGTTGCGAAGTTTGGTTTGGGTGACAGTGGCCTGTTGTTGGCGCAATTGCAAGATTTCGGGGCTAGTGGGTTGACTGAAGGGTATAGGTTTGATTTCTGAAGCTTTTAGGGCTAAACCTCCCAATAATAACGGTAATCCGTAGAAAAACCCCGCTAAATTTACCGTGGCGTTACCTTGGGCATAACCGATGATCCCGATAACCGTTAAAATACTGCCTAAAATTAAGCCAAAGTATGATAGTCTAATTTTTCTGAGCATGAAATAATTTTTTTCTTGAGTACGCTAATCCTTTAGAGATTATACAACTCAAGAGAATCTTTTTTGCAGGGGGGCAGTGGGGAGATTTTTCCGTTATCAGTCATCAGTCATCAGTCATCAGTCATCAGTGAAAAGAAAACAACGAACTTGACACTTAATAAGTAAGTAATCTCAATTAACTGTTAGATAGTGGGACAGGCTTCTGGTTTTTTGTATTTTATCTTTAATTGTAACCAGCTACTTAGTTGATGATAGGTGATGCGTTAGGACGGATTGTTACCTTCAAGTCAAAACAGGAATTTTTGCCGTCTAACGCACCCTACGTTTTACTTAGTTGATGATAGGTGATGCGTTAGGACGGATTGTTACCTTCAAGTCAAAACAGGAATTTTTGCCGTCTAACGCACCCTACGTTTTACTATTGCCTATGTACTCGCAATTTTTCAATTAATTGAGATAATTTCTCGTCAGAAGCGGCAGTAATAAAGTCTAATTTAAACTTTTGTCCCTGACTGAGATATTCTGCATAGCTAGACAGAAGAAAAGGACGAAACTTTTCATTATTAGCAATATAAACTTCAAAAAAAGAGACCAATAAAGCTCCAGTATAATCCTCGATTAGATTTTGATTGGGTAAAGTGATATCGACCACAGACTCTAGGGTTTTTTGCATTCCTGCATCCAATTCCGTAAAATTTACATGAGCTTGTCCCTCCACCATGGCCAGATATTTATCCGGGGTTTTTAACCAAGTAAAAGGAATAGCCTGTTCAAAAATTGGATTAGCTGCCGGGTCATAACTTCCGGAACCCAAGAGGACGGGAATCGAGATTTTACTTAAACCTTTTTCCCCAAAAATACTGCGGTTAACGGGATTAGCTGCAAAAACAGCTGCGACTCGTTCATCGCGAAAATTATAGACCTGTCTAGGCAATTCTAGGGCGCGACATTCCAGTAAAATTGCGATATTAATCCCGGAATAAGGACGGTTACAATCTTTAGCAAGATTATCAAAATCTATTGACGCACCAGCAACAGCTAGAGATGTATAACCTCCAAAGGAATGACCCGCTACTCCCACATTAGTTAGGTTAAGTTTACCTTGAAATTGACTAGCATTTCGTCTGGCTAATTCATCGATGACAAAGCTAATATCTTTGGGTCGATTAATAAACTCATTGCCATCAAAAATATTGCGATAATATCCCCCTAACATTCCTTGCAGGTATTTGATATCACTGCCGGGGTGTTGCGGTGCCGCTACTAAAAACCCGTAGGAGGCTAGATGTTCGATTGCTTGGGCATAATCTTCCGGTCGCGAGGCTAATCCGTGGGAAAAAATAATTACAGGTGTTTTACCGTCTCGGAAAGTTTGCGGGATATAAACATTGACATATAAACTGCGATTGCGACTACTATCGGTTAGGTTCCAAACTTCTTTTTTTACCTGAAAGCTACCGCGCTGACGCAAATCGGGTAAACTGGCATAATTAATCGCTGGTTTAACGGCAGCGGCTTCCTCGGCCGTCCAGAGGTGCATATCTTTAATAAATATTTCCGCCACATAAACCGCATAATCGATGGTTTTAGCTAATCCGAGGATTTCTTCCCCCTGTAACTGGATATTATTGGGGAATTTTTTCAGCACATTTAAAAGGGTTAATCCTCCCGGATCGAAAGCGGCACTAACAATCGCACCCCGCAGAGCATATTTACCATTAATTCCCCCTTCAATGGTGATGCCTTTGCCCAAACGAAAGAGCATATCAGCACCCATCACACTATTAAAAAAACGAGATAGTAAAATGGGATCGATGTCAATCTTTGTTAATAAAGCCTCACGAAACTTCTCTCTTGCTTCGGGAGTTGCTCTGGACAGAAATCTTTTTAAATTAGCGTCGATTTTTCCTTCTTTAGCAAAGGTTTCTAGGGATGCTACCGATACGGAAAAGACGAGGGGAGTATAGACAAATTCAATTTCTTCGGCGGCTTTTAGGGGTAAAGCGGTCATACCCGCGGCGAAAAGACCTAGGAGAAAAGCTCGCAGCCGACGGGTGGGATTATTTCTGGGAAAACGACCTGGTAAACTATGGCTAATCATGCGGTTTTTGGCTAGGGTAAATGACAATAAGTGAACTACTCTCAAGGTCGTTGAGAGCTTCCTATTTCACAGGGGATTGCCTCAAGACAGACTTACGCCCAGCTTTTGGTCTGACATCCCCTCTATAGGCAGTATCGCTAGTTCCTAACGACAATATCCGTAAGCTTTCATCTCGAATATTTATTGCCGCATTTATGTCCCGGTCATAAGTTGTCTGACAATGTTCACAAGTCCATATTCTCATATCAAGGGATAAACTACCCACTTGATTTAGACAGACATGACAAGTCTTAGAACTAGGGAAAAACCTATCAACTTCGATATAGGTTTTTCCTTGCCATTCTGCCTTGTATTTAAGCATTGTACAAAACATTACCCAACTACAATCACTAATAGCCTTAGCTAAATTATGATTGCGTACCATGGCTTTAACATTGAGGTTTTCTACAGCAATAACTTGGTTTTCGTTAACTATCTTACGGGATAGCTTGTGGAGAAAATCCTCACGACATCTTGAGATTTTAGAGTGAACTTTAGCTACTTTACGTCTAGCTTTTTGACGGTTGTTACTTCCCTCCTTTTTACGCGATAGCTTTTGTTGTTTCCTTTTTAGATTGCGTTGATGTTTAGCAAAATGTTTAGGATTATCATATTTACTACCATTGCTGGTAATAGCAAAATGATTAAGTCCTAAATCAATTCCTATGGCTTTTCCATCTATCCCCCCGTCTTCGTCACCACCCTGATTAAGGGTAGCTCCCCCCGCCTTCGGCACCCCCCTTATCAAGGGGGGCAGGGGAGATTGTCCATCATCAACTAAAATAGAAGCGTAGTATTTACCGTCTGGGTTTTTTGAGATAGTAACGGTTTTAATTGTTCCTGCAAATTCCCGATGACGAACACAATAAACTAAGCCAACTTTACCCGGTAATTTGAGGTAGTCACCTTCAAATTTGACCTTAGCTGGATAGCTAATTGATTGTTTACCATGTTTAGATTTGAATCTTGGTAATCTAGCTCGTTTCTCAAAGAAATTTTGATAAGCTTGCGATAAGTTCAAAGCAACAACCTGTAAGCACTGGGAATAAGCATCTGTCAACCACTCATATTCTTTTTTGAGACTGGGCAATAGTCCTTGAATATAGTTTCGTGTCAGTCCTTTTCCCGTGGTTTTATAGGTTTCTTGGCATAAATTCAGGGAATAATTCCAAAACCAACGACAACAGCCAAAGCTTTTAGCTAAGGCTATTTCTTGCTCGGTATTAGGCTTAAGTCTGAATTTGTACGCTTTGTACATAAGAGTTATCAAGAAACTATAACTATGATAACATGGTTTTTGAGAATTGTCTATATGTTGGTCAGTATTCTTGAGGGGAACCCTGGGGCGAATTACTTCGCCCCTTGAAAAGCCCCGTCCCATCGCACTAAGCGCGAGGGACGAATGCTGACACTAAGTTAAAAGTGAAAAGTGGCGGCGAGAAAGGGTCCGTTAAAGTTTTCCGTAAAACCGAATGCGTTATCGCCACTACCGTTTTTATACTCGATCCCGTAGAAACGATAGGCGAATTGCAGGGAAATTTGGCGATTCACCCACCAATCGACTCCGAAGAGGAGGTTCCAGCTTAGATCTGTATCGCCGGCCAGCCCGAAACCGGAAGCGTCTCCCCGAATCCATAAAGTGATCGGATCGGACACCTGTACCCCAAATTTCCCGCCGAGGAGCGGTTCAAACCAAGTTCTCCCCTGACTGAAGGTTTGTTGGAAGGTTTGGCTGAAGTTGACGAGGGGACTGGATAGCTGTACGGTAAGCGTTTCCTCGATATCGATGCTGATACTATTGAGACGAAGGCCCGCATAGGGCTGGAACCAAATTAAGGGAAAAGAGCGATTAGAGGGTTTTTCGGGCAGTTCGTGGCTGATCGGAGCGCCGATGTGGTAACTGACGGCGAAATCGTAGATGCCCTGATCGAATTGTAGGTTTGTTTCCGAATCCGCTTCGAGTTGCTGTAATTGGCGATTGTCGGCGAATTCTTGTACCTGTTGCATTGTTTGTTCTAGTTGTTCGAGCGATTCTCGGGCGTTCTGAATTTCTTGTTCGAGTCGTTGCAGGGGTTCGCTATCTTTTAGCTCCCGTAACTCTTGGAGTTTCGCTTGCAGTTGTTGCAGGGGTTCGCTATCTTTTAACTGCTGTAGCTCCTGAACTTTCGCTTGCAGTTGTTGGAGGATTTCGCTATCTTTAGTCTGCCGCAACTCCTCAATCTTCCCTTGCAGTTGTTGCAGGGGTTCCCTATCTTTTAACTGCTGTAGCTCTTGAATCTTCCCTTGCAGTTGTTGCAGGGGTTCGCTATCTTTTAACCCCCGCAATTCTTGAATTTTTTCCTGCCCTCTAGCCAGTGCTTCCTGTATTTGCGAGAGCTTTTCTTGAAAATCCTTCAAATTTCCTAGCCGATCGCTAAAGGCAGGATCGCGGGGTAATTCTGCTATTTTCTTCTCTAAATCCCGGAGATCTCGAATATCGATATTATCCCGAATCTCACCTATATCCACCTCGGGGAGAGTCTGAATTTTTACGACCATTTCTTGTAAAGTATTCTGGCGTTCGGCCAATTGTCCTTGAAGGCTGTCAAGAGCCTGTTTAAATTCGTTTAGGCGCTCGGCTTTTCGCTCGACCTCTTGCCGCACCTCCAGTCGAATTTCTGCGAGGGTCGTCTTTAGTTCCTGCGCCTGCTCGATTTTCGGAACGATCTCTTGCTGGAAACGTTGCCGAGCGTTATCGATCGCCGTTTCCAGTTCCTGTAATTGTTCCTCCCGAAGGGCGACTTCTTGCCGTATCTGATCGCGCAATTCTTGGGCTGCCGCCGGTAATTGGCTTAATTGTTCGGTTTTTAGGGCTATATCCTGTCGTAAGGCTCGAATTTTGTCTCCTGCCTCTTGAAAGCTCCCCTCTTCTTTTAATCCTTGTATCCGATCGACCGACTGGGAGATGCCTTCGAGTCCATTGATCGCTTTTTGAATTCTCTGGTTGGCATCCCGACTCAGCAACCAATTCAAGGAGTTGATAAAATTCGGCTCTCGAACCCTTGTCTTCTGGAGGTTGATCACGTTTCTCAAGCTGGCGTAATAACCGTCGAAAATCAAACCGAAACGACCGTTCCAGGCTTCCACGCGCGCGCTACCCGTCACCCGGAGCGATTGTAATACTTCCCCGAGATCGAGATGATAGTTGACGGTACGTCCCCGGGCCGTTGCGGTTCCGTAGGTATTGATCGGAATGGTCGCGTAGGGCTGAAATTTAATCTGCCAACCTCGATCCTCTTGGCCTTGGGGAGCGGGATTTTCCGGTGCGTTCGGGGTCCGAGCCGGGGTGGGTTCTGTGGGAGGAGAGGCTGGCAAAACGGGCGCTCCTACTCCCGCCAGATCCTTGGCACAGGCACTGTCGGGTAATTCCTCGGTTCGGGTTTCCCCCTCGAATACCAAGGGGGCGACCCTATTGGTCAAGGGGGTAAAACCCTCACAGAAGGAAGGGGCAACGGTCAGGGGAGCGATCGCTTTCCCGTCATCTATCGCTTCGGCGAGAACACTGGGGACAGGAAACGATAAACCGAGCAAAGTCCAGATCAGCAGGCGGCATGGCGAGAATCCCATAATTTTTCACTCCTCACTATTAAAAAAACGCTCTAGCGGTAGCAGCCGACAACAGTTACCGTGTAGGTCTTGCCGAAATGGTTGACACCACCGATAAAAAGATTGACTTGATAGGGTTCATCGTTGGGTTCCGGTGTGGCGGTAATAGTCAGGGGTTTACCCGGGTCGATCCGTACATCTTGTTGGTTAAAAAACTGTCCCGTGGTTTGATCGCTGTACTTGAGGTACATCTGAATATCGAAGGAACCACCCTCATCCGAGGATATAGTGGCCACGAATTTTTGCCAGTTGCGATCGCTCGGAACCGCCCAATCGGTATTCCAGTTATTGCGAGTGATATCGACACCGAACACAGTAGGAACGGTCGGTTGAGAAACGGTCTTGGTTACTTGGTTTCCTTGACCACCGATCAAAGGTATCGGGACGCAGGTTTCTGAGGCACTAAGGGGCAAATTTAAGGCAAGGACAAGCGATAAAGTACCAAGCCAAGTAGGACGAAAAAGCATCAGCAAAACCTCGATAAATTAATCTGGGAGATTTTGATTCTATATGATTGAGTATCTCTGAATATACTATCTTATGTCAAGACATTAACTATTAATAAAAAACAATAAATACATGGATTTAATAAGTGGAATTGATATATCTTCAGATGAAAATAATCAGCTAGGGTTTTTGACCAGAATAAATTGCTAATCATTGCGAATGTGAATATTTTGTTGCGGGAAGGGAATCTCGATACCCTGTTGAGTAAACTTGGCGAGAATAGCACAATTAATATCACTAATTACTCGCTTTTTTCTGTTGACATCATCCAACCAGAACTTTAATTCAAAGTTTAAACTAGAATCACCAAAATTAAGAAAAAATGCTACTGGTTGCGGGTTTTTAAGTATGTGAGGATGTTGATCAGCAATGTCTAGCAATAAATTCATCACCTGTTGTGCGTTAGAGTTATAACCAACTCCGATAACAATTGAACAATAAATCAAGTTATCACTACCCGTATAGGTGGTGACATCCTCAGTAAAAAACTTTTGATTGGGGATAATTTTTTCAGAATTATCCGTGAGGATTTGCACTGTTGTCGCTCGAATACCTAGCTTTTTTACCTGAGAAGTTTGCCCTTCAATATTAATGATATCACCGGGTTTGAGAACTTTTTCAAATAATAGTAAAATACCGCTAATAAAATTACTGACTACTTGCTGCATACCGAAACCAATACCCACCGATAAACCGCCAGTAATTGCCGCTATTGCCGTGGCATTAACTCCCACATAACCCAAGATGAGAATAAAACCTAAGACAATGAAAAAATAACGTCCTAAAAGTAAAGTTGCTTCAATTTCACCGCGACTAGCTTGCTGATTTAAATTAGTAATACTCAGAATTATACTTTCTATAAGAATAACAATAATTACCAGAAAATAGGGAGCTATTATCAAAATAAATATGCTTCTCAATGTGATCGGACTATTAAATAAATTAAAGGGAGATACTTGAGCAATTTCCTGAATATTATTGTAGAAACTAATAATTGTTCTCAGGAGTAATAATAGCAATAAAGGTGCTAAAAGCCGCAAATGATAATATTTAATTGTCTTGACGGAAAACTTGGCGTATAATCCAGCTAATAAACCACGATAAACTAAATAAAACCACATTAATTTTATGCATAAACTAATCATTCCTCTTGTCCAGTTTTGACCGAAAAAAATTAGATAACTTAAGTCAAGTAAAATTAGGCTAATAACTGGAAAATTAAGAAACTGTATCAGGATAGCAAAATATTGACGGATGGTTAATTTTTTATCACTATGGATAAAAGTGGTGACGTGAGGAAATCTTTTTTCTAAGTAAGACCATAACCATTTTGATAATAACCAAGCAAGAATTAAAGACAGAAAAATGATCGTTAATTGATTTTGAACATTTCTGCGTCCTAAAAATAATAATTGGTTAGCAATTATCTCCGAAAGAGAGGGGATATTGTTGTTCATGTTAATTTATTTTCCCGACTTCTTAATCAAGACCTGATTGAATATAAAGTGTCAGTTTTTCGGCCGCTGCTGAGGAAGATATTTCTCCAGCGATCGCTCTTTCATACCAAAATTCTCCTTGTTCTAAAATTTGATTCGACTTTTCCCAATCATCCAGAGGAACTGCCACGACATTTTGAGATTGTTGTAATAATACCGATTCGATCGGTAGTAATTTTCCTTCGATCTGCACCCGTCGATTAGTGGGAATAAAACTTTCTGTTTGGGTGATTGCTTGTAATTGTTGTTCGGGATTAGTGAGAAATTTTCCTAAAGCTAATCCCAAACGATTTTCATTATCACTATTATTGCGATTAAATACCATCACCCGTGTATAGAGAATTGGTGCTGCTTTACCTTGAGTTTCTTGGGGAAGTAAAGCGACTCTGAGATCATCTTGTAGACTGTTTTTTAAATCGGCAATTTCAATAGAACTACACACATAATAGGTTAAGCGGCCTCTAGCAAAAGCATCATGGAGTAATTCCCGTTGACGATTGAGGATAAAATTAGGCTGTGAAGCAGCAAATTTTAGCCATTCTAGCCATTTTGCCCAACCATATAGGCGAGGTTGCAGCCTGCCTTGATCATCCCACAAATAGCCGCCAAAAATTGCCATTCCCCAAAAAGTATCTTCAAAAGAGGAAACTATCCCCACAGAATAACCTTTGCGCGCACGTTCCACTAATCCCTCTAAACTGGTGGGAGGTTGCTTTAGCTCCGGATCGGGACTAACTTGTAATTTTTTTTGATTATAACACAGTACATTGGTACGAGAACCTAAGGGAATGCCATAGATTTTTCCTTGATAGCTAACTTGTTTCAGGGTTGGAGGATAATAAATAGATAAATCTAGATTTTTCTGGTCAATTTCCTCCAGTATTCCTTGAGATACTAATCTGGGTATATTTCTCGAAAAAATTAGAATAACACTCGCACCCAATCCGCTTTGAGATTGTTTAAAAAAACGTTCGGGTATCTCATCGACAGGAATAGCTTGTTCGAGAATTGTCACTTGCGGATTTAATTTTTCAAACTCTTGCAACCCGAGACCTAGTACTTCAGTTAAATTTCCCTCTTCTGGATACCAAACCGAGAGAGTTCCCTGCAGTTGCTCCGATGATTGAGTAGGAAGATCACTAAAACAAGCATAAAGAAAAATTGGCATCAAGATAAAAAGCAATAGGAGCGATATAATTCCCCTTATTTTTTTACTTCTCCAAGCAGTTTTAACTCTGAGCATTAGGGATTGCATCGATCGTGATCCTTCAAAAATATTGCCATAGATCCATAGTACATGAAAAGGTGACTAATAATCCTCATCAGAAAAATAATTAACATGATCTTTTGTCAAGAGCCACCAGTATAGCAACAATCCCAGTTAAAAATTTGTGCGAGTTAAACTGCTGACCTATCTAAATTATCCGTTAAGACCAGATGAGGGCAGGGAAAGAGACAGTTTCCTAGTTGGTTTTATAACACTATAACACCCAGTTTAAATGGGTAACATCTTAGGGAAGCTGTGCTTAGTATGAGTGAGATTTATGTTATTAATAATTATGTCATGACGAGAGAGTGATACCTGCATTAACTTTACTGTATCAACCATGACCCCACCGCAGCAATTTTTACTATATAATCATGGTATAAGAAACCAGCACCCCAAATATTGTATTTCAACCCAAACACCAAAGGAGTTAAATATGACTGAACCTTTAAGCGCGATTGTGTTGGTAACGTTGGCAATCCAGGAGTTTGTTAAATCAGGTACAGGAGATTTGGCCAAGCGTTTTACGGCGGAGGCTGTGGCGAAAATTCCTGTATTATGGGGAAAGATTAGGGATCGGTTAACGGGAAAATCGCTCAAGGTCAATGAAGCATTAGCTAAATTGGAAAGTGGGGACAGTACGGTCATTGAAACTATCACTAAAAATTTGGATGTGATTTTAGACGAAGATTCTCTTTTTGCTGAAGAGTTACGAATTTGGGGACAGGAAATTTAAGCAGGGAGAATCAGCCAAATTGGTTTAGATAACTTGGAAGCGGGAGAAATAGATGCTGAAATTGAGCAACCGGTAAAACGAAAAACAAAGACTAAAACAGAACAAGTTGGTACAACAGGGGTAAGAGTTACAGAAAAAGCAACTATTAAAATTAACTAAAAGATTGATTAGGAGAGAAAAATGTTAGAAGATCAAACCCAAGCACTCAAGCCTATTGTTAAAGAGGTTCTGCATGAGTTATTATTGCAGAAACGGGAAACTTTAACAGATGTAATTTATGAAATGATAGAGGATATGGTTCTAGCCAAAGCAATAGAGGAAGGTCTTGACGATGAAAATGTCAGTCGAGAAGAAATTTTTGGGTTACATCGAGTAAGTTTATGACTACGAAGATTCGGGATGTCATTAAATTATTAGAAAAAGATGGCTGGTTTCTCGTTAATACAGTCGGTAGTCATCGCCAATATGAGCATCCAACAAAAAGGGGAAAGGTGACTGTTGCTGGCAAATTAAGTGATGATGTTCGTAAAGGAACTTTAGCTAGTATTCTTAAACAAGCAGGGTTAAAATGATCGACAAATATCTAATTGTTCTCGAAAAAAGTGAGACGGGATTTTCAGCTTATTCACCCGATGTATTGGGTTGTGTAGCAACAGGTGCGACTCTAGAAGAAACAACGGAGCAAATGCGATCAGCTTTGGCTTTGCATTTGGCAGATGTTGAAAACTTGCCCCAACCGCGAGGGATTGATGCTTATTTAGAAGCTTTGCGAGATTCGGAAGGAGAAGCATTTTTTCTAACTCATATTCCCATAGATCAAGTGTTAGTTAAATCTTAGTTTTATTAAGGAAAATGAACGACAAACTTTAGCAAACTGGAATTAAAGCTTTTACTTTAATATGATCAAAGATCAAGTACAGGAACCAGAAGCCTGTTCCACGGGGTAGGCATTTTGTTATTTCACAGGCTATAATCTTATTAAAGATAAAACACAGATTAGGAGACAAAAATGTTAGAAGATCAAGCCCAAGCACTCAAGCCTATTGTTAAAGAGGTTCTGCATGAGTTATTATTGCAAGAACGGGAAACTTTAACAGACGTAATTTATGAAGTGATAGAGGATATGGCTCTAGCCAAAGCAATAGAAGAAGGTCTTCATGATGAAAATGTCAGTCGAGAAGAAATTTTTTCTTTATTAGCAGAGTAAATCATGCAAGTTGAATTTCGTCGCCTTTTTTTTCGAGATTTAGGCGCTATCAAAGATCGTAAGCTACGACAACGAATTGAAGCTGTCATTGCGGAGGTAGAAGCGGCCAATAATCTAGCTGAGTTAAGAAATATCAAAGCTATTGAAGGCCACCCCAGTTACTATCGGCTAAGAATAGGAGATTACCGCATAGGTATTTATGTTGAGGAGAATATGATTGCTTTTGTCCGAGTTGTACACCGTAAAGAAATGTACCGTTATTTTCCCTAATGAATAATCCATTTAAGCAAACTGGAATTAAAGCTTCTACTTTTGGCGATAATGCTCAGATTTCCATTGAGCAGAAAATAATTTTGCCATCTGTACCAAAACAGGTTAAAGAAAACCCGCACAATTTACCCAATAGTGGGGTCGAGAAATTTGTTGGACGTGATGAAGTTTTAAGCCAATTAGCAACCCAATTACAGGAAGCTAACCGCGTGGCGATTTCGACGTTGACGGGTATGAGTGGTGTTGGTAAATCGGAATTAGCGTTATGGTATAGTTGGCAAGAATGGCACAAAAAGACTTATCTAGGGGGGATTCTTTGGTTAAATGTAGCAGAAAGCGATCCGGGTTTGAGTATTTTAACTTTTGCTCAGATTCATTTAGGATTAATTTTACCGACAGAAGGCGAATTGGTAGAGCGGATTCGTTTTTGTTGGCATAATTGGTTCAAAAATGAGCAGGATCAAGCCTTAATTATTTTTGATGATGTGCGTCGCTATAAACAAATAAAAGACTATTTACCGCCTCAAGGAGAAAAGCGGTTTAAGGTGATTATTACGACTCGTAATGAACAGATTGCTCGTAATTTTAACCCGATTGATTTAGAAGTGTTAAGTCCTGATGCGGCGGTAGAATTGTTGGCTGTCTTTTTACCCAATGCGGTAGTAAATAATCCAGAAAAAGCCAGAGAATTAGTCAAATGGTTGGGGTATTTACCGTTAGGGATTGAGTTGGTGGGACGCTATGGACAGTATATGAGTTGTGACTTAACAAAACTTTTATCACAGTTACAGGCGCAAAAATTAAAGGATGAGAGTTTACAATTTCCCCAAAATGCTTTTATGACGGCTCAAAGGGAGGTAGCAGCGGCGTTTGAGTTGAGTTGGGGGGAGTTGAGTGAGAGTTCTCGATTAGCAGGAGAATGGCTCAGTTTGTTTGCGGAAAGTCGGATTAATGAAAAGTTAATTTTGTCTTTGTTTGAGGAGAGATACCCCCAACCCCAACCCTTAAAAAGGGGAGCTATAGAGAGATATTTTCCGACATTTTCACGCTGGTTTGGTCTATCTAAATCGGTTTCTGCGTCTATTGATCCGCCTGATTTACCGATACCGACTAGGACTGATTTACGACATTTGGTAAATTTAAACTTGCTAAATGATGTTGATAATCAGAACTATGACTTGCATACTTTAATTCGGATGTATTTGCGCGATAAGTTAGAAGCATCGGCGTTTAAGGAGGAAGCAAAGCGAGCCTATTGTCAGGTGATGGTTGGGATTGCGAAAACTATTAAGAGGACTTTGACCTTAAAAGACATTGATAACTTGGAGCCGGATATTGAGCATCTAAAAGTTGTTGCAGAGGAATTAGATCAATGGTTAGATAATGAAGATTTAACGGCGTTGCATAATAGAGATATGAATGGAGGAAATCAAAATGCAATGCCCTGAATGTAAATCTACCCATATCCGTAAAAATGGCATCAATAAACAAGGTAAACAAAATCATATTTGTGTAACCTGTGGCCGTCAATTTATT
>NZ_JADBVE010000212.1:0-9078 GCF_020245285.1 Microcystis sp. M31BS1 | reverse complement strand
TGGTCGAGGGAATCAACAATAAACTTAAACTAATAAAACGGAGAGGCTATGGCTTTAGAAACTTTCGGAATTTTTGGGTTAGAAGTATGTTATCTTGGCATCTTGTATGTTGATTTAGCATAAAGGGTAACGAAGAGCCACTATTTTACCCAACCAAGAATATTCAAATTTAACTTGAACACGAGTAATCCCACGATTACGAGTAGGTAATTCATAGACTTGATCCCAAGTAATATTAGTAGTCTCTCCTAAAGGTGTTGGACTGCAACGACTGACTTTTTGTCTTTCTAGAAGATAAAAGTTGGTTTTGATTGCGGGGACTTGGAAGGGCGAATTTACCGAGTCAAGTTGATAATTACAAACCACATAGGAAAAGGCTTTAGGTTCATCAAAAAAAGGATGTCTGCCATCAATAGCTTGAAAGTGATAAATCAGATAATCTCTGGGAGATTGAGATAAGCTTTGATAATTTAGTTCATCCAGTTTTTCTGTATAAGCAGAATAGGATTGAATAATCGGCCGCGGTTTCCAATTAAGCTGATTGCCCGGAATAAGTGAAAATTCCCAGGGAATTATATCAATAGTTTTGCCTTGCACTTTTTCCAGCACAGAATCGGGTATTTTGGTAGCGGCAGCAATGACTTGTAAATTTTTAGTTGTACTCCTTTCACCTCGCATTTCTAATTCTCTGGGATTAAGCATAGAGGAAATGACAACCCCAATATTATTAACCACTCTATCGGGACTGAAATTACTCCACTGGCGAGCATTTTCCAGTATGGTTGAATTAGGACTAGAGGTGATAATAATACATCCCAAAAAAATTATTCCCCAAGCACAATAAGCAATTTTCTTCAACCGAGATTTTTTAATAATTGTTGTATAGAGAGAAGCTGAGACAATAACCACAAGTGTAAAAACAACAACGTGAGCATCTTGCCTAACAAATCCATGCTTAAATGATAAAAATATAGGAAAAATATAGGCAATAGCGAGACTAGGGTTTTGGTCTATAATTGCCAGCGACATTAAAAGCAAACTTAAGGCAAAACAGAGCAAAGCAATTAGTAAACGCGGGTAATTTCCTACAATACTCATCGCACTGGAATAACCAGAAGAAAATGCCCAAGAATTGCTCAAATATTCGATGAGAGAGGGAAAATTATCTAGATTAATTGTTTGGAGGAGAAGTAACCCATAAAGCCCATAAAATACTAACAGAGGTAACAAGTTAAGTAAGTGATTCTGGTTAAATAGAAGATAGATTTTGCCTTTGATCCCCCCTGCCCCCCTTAATAAGGGCGGTGCCGATAGGCGGGCAGATCTGACGATAAACCAGAGAGTTAAAGCCACTCCTCCAGCAATGCAAAGATTAACTATAATATGAATAAAGGCTCGGTTATAAGAGGCTGGATAGAGAAAAATAAAGGCAATGGAAGGAATGGTTAAAGTTAAGTTGATACCAGCGAGAACATTTTTAATAACTATCGATGGTGACTTCTGAAAATATCCCCGAAAAATATTAACAAATATGTAGATAAACAGGCTGCCTGCTAGATAAATTCCTAGAGTTAGTTTGGTGAGTATAGAGAACCCACTGATCATACCAATAGCTATAGCCAAATAATTGATGTACTTTTGAAAAAAGTTATCAAAAGACATGAGTATCAGGAGGATAAGTGTCATCTGATAATCAACAGTAAAGCCGATACTGTTGTAGGGATTTCCTACTAGGGTAGCAAAAATAATTGACAGCACAAAAACTATCTGATTGCTATAGCTTTTAATAAATAATAATCTGAGAATAACCACCCCTAATAGACAAAGGTGTATCAACCAGCGAAAATAGATAATTTGGGAAAAGTTGTGATTTAAAGATGTGCCATGAACCAGATAGCCTAGTGGTCCATAGGTGAAGATAATATCTTGACCAAAAATTAACTGTTTATGGGCAGCATCACTAATGGCAAAAGCCCAAGAAGGATCTAAACCAATTTCTAGCCAATCAATAATAGGCAAATTTGCCAGAAAAAAGTAGGCAGTAATGATAATTAGTATTCCCTTGACGAATACAGGTGATTTGAGAGATTTTTTCTGCATAATTGTTCAGTTAAAAAATACCTTTTAAGTCCTTTTCATAGGTGTGAATCCAATCAAAAATATCTTGGATTAATTTTCTACCGTCTCGCTGGGGTTGCCATGCAGTTATAGAACTGATTTTGCGAGAATCAGTGATAAAAATTGGCATATCTCCGGTGCGATTTTCGGGAATTGCCTCAATCATTATACTATTGCCCGTGATTTCCTGACATAGTTTTGTGGTTTCATAAAGGGACAAGGAAAAATCTTGCCCACCACCCACATTAAAAGTCTGCCCTTTGAATTGTTCTAAATTAGCAATCTGAATATCGATTAAATCGAGTAAATCAGCTACATGAAGAAAATCTCTAACCTGTTTCCCTGTACCCCCATAACCGATATATTTTAAGGACTTCTGAAAGTAATGATTAGCCACCCAAAGGGCAAAAACTCCCTGATCAACTTTTCCCATCTGCCAAGGACCAGTTAAAACTCCACAGCGATTAATTAAAGTTCTTAATCCGTAGGCATCCCCATATTCATTAATAATCAATTCCGATGCTAACTTAGTGGAACCGTAGAGAGAACGGGGCAAATCTAAGGGAAATTGTTCCGCGATACCAAAAGCAGAAACCCCAGGTAAATCTTGCTGTTCAGATAACTGAAAACGAGTATCTTTTTCTGTATAGTTTAATTGATTAAGATAGGCGATAGGATAAACTCTGCTAGTGGAGAGAAAAATAAAATCGGCTTGGGTTTGTCTAGCTAATTCTAAACAGTTAATTGTTCCAATTAAGTTAGTTTGCAAAACGTAGCCTGGGGAAGTATAACCAGCTAAAACAGAAGGTTCTGCCGAACATTCTAGGATTAAATCCACTGGCAAAGCGGATGCTTCTAAGTCTTCCGCATTTCTGACATCTCCATGAACAAACTCAATTCCCGCCTGTTTGATACGGGGAATATTTAATTCAGAACCGCGACGTTTTAAGTTATCTAAGGCGATAATTTTCCAATCGGGATAACGTTGGGCTAATCCTAAACCTAAAGAACTACCCACAAAACCCGCACCGCCAGTAATTAACACTTGCCTAGTCATAATTGTACAATCTTGATTAGTATTTATAGGTTACTTTGAATCACTGTATTGTCAGTAATTATCTAGGTTTGGTGGCTTTGACAAATAGCTGCCCACCCAAGAAATTCCAGAAAATAGGAAATTTTAAATAAATTTTGAGTAAGGTGGGTGAAGCGGGTCTTCCTTTCGTAGAAAATGGTAGAAAACGAGGAATTAAAGTATCGATTCTAAAACCAATTGTTTCCAATAACTCCTTTAAAGAAAGGTGAGTTATAGGTAGTTTATGATCGATAAAATCATAGTATTCTTTATAAGAATACTTAAAATTAGGTTGAATCACTAGAAGTGATCCGCCCGGAGTTAAAATGTCATAACAAAATCCCAAAACTTCGATTAATTCTTCCGCACTATTTAAATGCTCGAAAAAGTTGGAGATGAAAATTTTATCAAATCTGATATCAAGTTTTTGCTGCTCATTAATACTGAGAATATTGAGATTCAAGACCGTTACATCAGGATTAGCAAAAACTTTTGCATCAGGATTAAGATCGATTAAGTATTTATTTTTAGACCGAATTTGGTTAATAAATTCGCAGTAACCTCCACCAATATCTAAAACTGTATCATTGACAGTAACATGATTTTGTAAAAAATTATCAACTAAAACTTTCCAAAGAGCTAATTTTGCTTTTCTTTCTTGAGGATTAAAGCGACTTTCGTAAAGTCTCTTTAAGTATTCCATTTGTCGGGTTACTTGCTCGTCTAACATGGTTTTAACCTCTGAATTTATTGGTTACTTTTATCTGATTTTTTGGACAGGTTTGCGCTTATAGTCGCCTCTAGAAAGGTGTTTTTCTAACCAGATGGAGAGAACTATAAATAAATAACGACTGCCCATTTCCTTGAGTTTTAACTTGGAAATCCCCGTGGTACGATTGCGCCAAGTGATGGGAATTGTCGTGTAGGAATATCCTCGCACGATTGCTTTTAAGGGCATCTCTACTGTTAAGTTAAAATGGTGAGACAGTAGAGGTGATATTCCTTCGATAACCTCCTTACGATAGATTTTAAAGGCATTAGTGGTATCATTAAATTTTAGCCCAAATAAAACTTGAATGAAGAGATTAGCCAAACGATTGACGAATAACTTGTGTATGGGATAATCAATAACTTTTCCTCCCCTGATAAAACGAGAACCAAAAACGCAATCGTAGCCTTCTTGGAGTTTATAATAATAGTCCACCATGTTATCGGGAGAGTCGGAATTATCTGCCATTACTACTGCCACTGCATCACCGCTAAAATTTTCTAATCCACAGCGTACCGCAAAACCAAAACCGTTGGGATAATAGTTATTGATGTAGAGAATGCGGGGATTTTCTTGGTTGATTTTTTTCAGAACTGCTTCGGTGTTATCTTTGCTATTGTCATTAACCACCAGGATTTCATAATTAATTTTATCCCGTTCTAAACGTTCAGATATTAAGTGAGTTGTGCTTTCGATGCAATCTTCTTCGTTGTAAGCAGGGATAATTATTGATAGGGTTTTTACCGCATAGTTATCCCTTGATTGACGTGGGTGAGAGTAACCGTCCATCTCGAAAGCTGGGGCTAATCCTTCGGGATAGTACATTTCTGTCTCATTAGTCTTATTCTTGGGTTTAAAAATTAGGCTATCACTGGCAACATAATTAATACTAGCTCCCACTAAAACCCCGATCATTGTGTTAACTCCGGGACTAATTCCTAACCAGTTTAAGAAGGGAAATATCAAGAAAACTCGCAGTAAAACTGCTAAACCTGCCGAGAGATGATAGAGAGGAAGTTGTATCAAAATCACATCTCTAATTGTCCAATCTCCCCCAGTCCACACCCAGATTCTATAGATAAAGAAACTAGCAATTAAAGATATTTCTATCGAAATAACATTAGCAACATTTTCCAGAATTGGGGTATTGAATCCCAAGTCGTCAATGAACCAATAAATTAAGAATAAGTTGATTAGAAATGCCACTCCCCCAGCAATGAGAAATCGGAAAATTTTATTGTTGTAGATTTTAGTTAACATAAGGAACTCAACTCAATATAAATTACAGATAATTATCTCTTATTTACCGTGTCTTGTTGTGTATATATCACAGCGTTTGTTAGAAAAAACGGGCTTTTCATTAGGATTATACAGGCTATCTAAATATTTTTTATCTTCCCGGTTTTCTCTTGTTTTGCGGCAAAAAACTATCGCCTCAACTTGATGATTAGCTCTTGATAACTTATCGAGAGCATTTTTTGATTCTTCCTCACTTGCTTGATTATAAAACATTAAGGCACGACGTTGACTATAGTAAGGTATCAATGAACTCCAATAATCTCCGTAGATTAACAAAACACCTTCAGGAGAAGTAACAGTTTGGACTTGAGAGGCAATTTCTAAGTAACTGTTACCATGCAATTTTGTCGGATACCAGAAAGCTCGGTAAAATTGCAGTTGTGATAACAAAATTAAAGCCAGGAAAAACCAGCCTACAGACTGCCAAATTTTCCGTTTTTTCTCTATTAACCCCATGATGGTAAATCCAGAAGCACCGAGGAGAAAGATAGCATTAGCATAGGGATAATAGTTATGAACAAAATGCAAATTGGTAAAAATGGCAACTGTCAATATAAATAGTAAACTTAAGCCATAACTTAGTAACTTTTTTGAGGTGAAAATTGGTAATATTACTAAAGCCATAACGCTGATTATCAATCCGCCAAAAACGTCATTTAGAGTCCTGGTTAGATAATTTCTCCACTCTGACCGAGATAATTTTTGAGCGATAGTTCCAAAGTTCCAATCTCTCAAAGCTTTCGAGGTGATAAGATCTGCTGCCATGGGATTGAGTAGCTTTTGGGCATCGGCAAAGTTAACCCAAATTTTGGCTAGAAGGAAGGGTATGATGATAAAGACAACGACCGGTATCAATAAATCTTTCGCTAAGTTACGAGATGAGTCTTTCTTAACCCAATTAATACCTATCCAGACACAAGCTAAAATTAAAAATCCAGCCATAGTCGTTACTTTAGTCAGACTGGCAGCGATTCCAAAAAGACAGGCTAATAAGGCAATAATTGGCGATTTATAGCGAAAATAAACCGCAATACAGGCCAGGTAAGCTAAAGAGAAAAATAGGGCGGTTGATTCAATCATGAATGTTCGCGCCCAAAACAGATAAAGAGGACTGGCTAAAAATAAACTCAAAAACAGCCAACGGAAAGCTCGTGCTACTTGTAAATAAGATAGGATTACATATATAGGAATCAAACTTAAATAAAAGAAAAAAGCACTCACAAATCTACCAGTTTGGTCAATGGGAGTCTGAAAAAGCTTAACTAAAATTGCAACTATTCCTTGATAGAGGGGAAACTCCATTGGAATTGACCAAGGCACTCCTAAAACAGGGGTTTCATAGGCTAACCAAGGACTACCTTTGAGTAAATAAAAGACCGAGATGGCCGTTTGAGTTTGACGAAAAGCGTGGACATCTATCAAAGGATTATTCCAGCCGCCGCTAATCCCCCAAAAACTATGGATTAAGCAAACTGCAAAAATTAAAAACAATATTTTCTCAGTCCATGATTTAGAAGCAAGCATATTTGACCATCTCCAGTTTTTTAACCCCATATACGCACAGACCCAGATAGTTTTGACATAGTAATCTAATGCTCTACTATAACCAACGGCTAACGTTTTGACTAAAAATTTCTTTGAGAATATCTGTTACTGTGTAGGTTAACTGCCAATCAGGATAATGATTTTTAAACTTACTCACATCAGAAATCCACCAGATATGATCACCAATACGATTAGTCTCCACATACTGCCAGTTTAACTTTTTATCCGCAATCGCTTCACATTCTTCAATAGCTTCTAACATGGAACAATTACTAAAGCGACTACCACCGATATTATAAACTTCTGCCACTCGCGGAGTCTGATAAAAATGATAGAAAGCATTGACGAGATCGTAACTATGAATATTATCCCGTACCTGCTTACCCTTATACCCATAAATACTGTATTCTTTGCCAATCATCGTACATTTCATCAAGTAGGATAAAAACCCGTGTAATTGGGTTCCCGAATGACTAGGACCGGTTAAACAACCACCGCGAAAAGAGGCAGTTTTCATCTCAAAATAACGCCCGTATTCCTGTACTAATACATCCGCTGCCACTTTCGAGGCACCAAACAAAGAATGTTTACAAGCATCAATACTCATCAACTCGTCAATACCTTGAGCAAAATAAGGATGATTTTCCGAGATTTCCCAACGTAATTCTTTTTCTACTAAAGGCAATTCATTCGGTCTATCCCCATAAACTTTATTGGTGGAACAAAAAATAAATACTGCTTGGGGACAGTGTTGACGAGTATTTTCTAATAAAACTAAAGTTCCGTTAGCATTGACACTAAAATCCATATAGGGATCCTTAGCTGCCCAATCGTGGGAAGGTTGCGCCGCCGTGTGGATAATTAAGGATAGATCATGACTATAGGTTTTAAATATAGCTGAAATAGCTTCATGATCACGAATATCTACAGCATGGTGAATGTATTTATCCCCGTAATCTTGGGATAATTTGGCTCGATTCCACTCCGTTGAAGCGTCTTCGCCAAAAAATACCTGACGCATATTATTATCGATACCGACGACAGTATAACCCCGATCACAAAAAAACCTGACTGATTCGGAACCGATTAAACCAGCAGAACCGGTTACTAGAACTATCGCCATAACTATATCCTGAATTTTTTGCCTAGTTGTTGAGAAATTTCCCCAGTTGAGAAAACTTTCCCCGACTTTACTAGATATGTTCGCCTTTGTCAATTAAACAGGAGGAAATTCCCTTAACTGCGGCAATTCCCTCAAAAATTATCGTCTTATCCACTAGGAGTGATGTAATGGCGTTTTCTTGCCAGTAATCCCTAATTAAGTCCCCATCTCCCCCTGTTAAAATTATCCTGCTCTCTGGATATAAATTTAACCATTCCAGACTGAATTTTTCTATTCCCGCCAAAATTGTATAAATTATCCCACTTCTTATCCCTTCTGCTGTTTCTTTTGCCCACATCTGCGGTAATCTTTCCGGTAAGGACACCTCTGGTAAGGCTGCCGTCCGTTCCCTTAAACTGGCTAATTGCACCTTTAACCCGGGTAAAATTGCTCCCCCCACTAGCTTTTTATCCCTATCCACTCCCGTAAAAGTTAAAGCTGTTCCCGCATCGATTACTAAACAGGGAAATCCGTATTTTTTTCCCGCACCCAATACAGCTAAAGCTCGATCGATGCCGAATGTTGGATATAAATCCAGTAAAGGAATATCTTTTAAAGTAATTATCCGTAAATTGCCATAATTTGCCCATAATTCCCTTTGGCTAGGAACCACCGAGGCGACCATCAATTCACAGTTGCATTTATTTGTCAAGAGTTTAGGGAAAATTTGTTGCAAAAATTCATCACTTAGGGGTTCTCTCAGGTGGGGAGTATCGAGACAAGCTAACAGGGTTTGACCGCAAAAATACCCCCAATGTAGCCGAGAATTGCCCATCATCAAACCTATCCAGTCAGTATCTTGCTCAGTCATTTAGTTAGGGTTTACTGAAAAAGTTTTTCCAGGGTGTGGGGTGTAGGGTGTGGGGTGTAGGGTTTCATGCTTCAACCCAACCTTGTATCTTGAGAAGTAGGCAACCCGTCCCAACCTTGGTCAGAAAAGACCGCTTCGTAGCAAGGGTCACCACCATAATCTCCCTGACAAAACTCGAACAGTCGCCGGGGTCGTCGCAAAAACAATCAATTGTTAAGCTAACAGACCGGATTGGGCAAGGATGAGTAAAATCAAGGGGATGCGCTCAAAAATAACCATCAATTCGGCAAATTTAGGTA
>NZ_JADBVE010000211.1:0-4691 GCF_020245285.1 Microcystis sp. M31BS1 | reverse complement strand
TTTTATGCCTATCGAAATGTCGTGAGCGGTTCTTATCCATCTAACAGTGTTGGAACCGTATTCATTGCTAATACCGAAGTACTAGATCAAACAAATTCTTATGATAATTCTACTGGAATTTTTGTAGCTCCAGTTGCAGGTGTTTATGAATTTGAATTTGAATTTGATGAATTTCAAAACTCAGGTGACTCTATTAATTGGAATATAGGCGTTTTAGTTAATAATGTTCAGTCTGGTCCTACCTTTAGAACTGTTTCTCCTTATATCTACTACTCTAATCATAAAATCATGCATTTTAAATATATAGTTTCTTTGGCAGCTAATGATCAAGTAAAGATTGCAATTGTTTCTAGTTCGAGCGGCCTTTTGGGAGGCAGCGGAAATTACATGTTCACCTTTACTGGAAAGATGATTCCCTAATGTCTTCTATATTTGTGGCTATGATTGCCTGCATTGCTACATGTATTTCAGTTTTAGCAGCTCTTATTATTCATATCATTAAATATGGAGAAGAAAAAGGAGCTATGAGAGAACGAGTAAAGAGATTAGAACAAGAAATGATTGAACAAAAAGACATGAGAGAAGTTGTTCACGAACTTCGTGGAACTGTTGCACAATTTGGTTCTACTTTGGATCATTTTCAAGCTTTTTTGGAACGCAATTGGACCAATGCAGTTCCTCCAATAAGCAGGAGATAATTACATGAACATGGATGAAGCTATTGATAAGCTGATTGGAATTGAAGGAGCGTATAGCAACAATCCCAACGACAGCGGCGGCGAAACAATGTGGGGAATCACCATTGACGAGGCTCGCCGGAATGGGTATAATCAGCCTATGCGGTCGATGCCAAGGGCTGAGGCAGCGCGTATATACAAGTCAAAATATATTATCGCTCCTAAACTTGATAAAATTTGGACTGTTGATCAAGCACGAATTGCATATGAAGTTTTTGATACTGGAGTAAATTGCGGACCAAAAACTGCAATTAAAATGTTTCAAAAAGCTTTAAATGCTTTAAACAGACAAGGAAAAGATTATCCCGATATTACAGAAGATGGTGATATTGGTCCTAAAACCCTCCAAGCTTTGCAAAAATTTTTGCAGTTACGGAAGCTTGAAGGTGAAATCGTACTTCTAAAAATGCTCAATGTTTTGCAAGGCAGTTATTATATTGATCTTGCAAGTCGTCGAATGAAAGACGAAGAGTTTATTTTTGGATGGTTCCGTAATAGGATTGATATTCCATTGAGGTAATTATGGATCTTTCTTCTGTTTTAAGTAGCACAGCTACTGGTGGTTTAATTGGTACTATTGGTTCTCTCGGCGGAGCAGCTGTAGAGTACATTAATGCTAGGGCTTCTGCTAAAGAGCAGTTGAAAGCTAAGCAAGTCGATTACCAGCATGAGATTGAACTTCAAAACTTAGGTGCTAGTAAATCTCACCAAGAAGCTCAAGATTTATTCAATAGAACAGATCTTGAAAATCATTTTGCTAGTCTTCAAAAAGCAATTGAAGATCAAACTGTTCTTTCCAACAAGGTTAATGGACCTGTTTTAGACATTTTAGCTCTATTTCGTCCTAGTCTTACCATTCTTTTAGTTTTAATTTGTCTTATTTTTGGAGCAATGAAACTAGAAGAATATTTTAATTATGCAATTGAATTAGCTGCTATTGCAGTAACTTGGTGGTTCGGAGATCGCCAACGCAATAAGTTTGGAGTCCGATAATGGTTGTGAATCTTCGTGAGACTTATGATGATTTGTGGTTGGATTCGGCATTTCGGCGTACTACTCCAACTAAAGCTGTAGCAGCCGGAAGTCAGGCTGTTGGGCCAGCTAAAGCTGCTAGTCTTCTAGATATTCCTAATATCTCTGATTTTGATCAAATTTATTCGAGCGATTTTTCGTCTCCTGTATCTCTTTATGATGATCCCTATGATCGTCCAACTTCAGTTAAATCTGATTCTTCTCAATATGGTCCTTTGAATTCTCAAGAGCCCGTTGTAAGTACTCAACCGGCTACTACAAGTAAAAGCAATCAATCTCCTCAAATGATCAGTGGAATTGATAAAGCTGAAATAGATTGGTTTCCTGATCCTAAAGAAGCAAACTCTTCTCCGACTGTTACAACAGCAACAACTGGAAGCGTATCAACTCCAGTTACGAACAATTCTGGTCCAAATACTGGTACAGTTTCAAACCCAAAAGTTGCTGATACTGTTTCCAACCCTACTACAACTCAACCTAGTACTCCTACTAATTCTACTAAATTTTCGGGCGATCCTACTAGTTTAGCTGCTCTAACTAATTCTCCCACTATTGATGATTATATCAAAAATATCTTAGGTGGAACTCCTAGTGGTCGATTGACTTCTAATGGATTTGATCTTACGCAATTGATGCGTGATCGTCCTGATGTTTATCGAGCTTTCTTTACTGAATACAATAATCCTCGGTCGAATGATAAGAATTCAACTGCATGGATTAATCGTGTTGGTGGAAATGATCCATATTCTTATGCTAATTATTGGTATAATACTTATGGACGGAATGAAGGCTATAACCAAACTCCTACAACTACAACTCCTACAACTCCAACTACAACAGGAGGTACTAGTACTACGCCAGGAACAGGCTCTGAAACTCCTCCAGGAACAAATACAAATCCTAATCCCGGAACAGGCCAAGGTACTGGAACTGTTGGAGCTAATGGTCCGACAAATCAATCTCGTTTGGAAGCCCTTAATCAAGCTCTTGCACGAGCTAAAGTTGCTGTTGCCGGAAGAGGCTTGAATTGGGACAACTATAAAGATCTGTTTGTTCCTCTATATACTGATATCTACAATACTATTCCAGACACTAGTACTACAGCTACAGCCTATTTTGATCCCAATATGGCCAATACTATTTTGTCTGGAGAAGAAAATCGCCAAAGATTTGGATATCGTCAAAAAGCTTTGAGAATTCCTACCAATTTTGACAATAGTTTTCTTAACGATACAATAGCTAAAATCATGGGTGGAGCCACTCAACAAGGCTCAGACATGCTTACTAATGGCTTAAAGCGTGGTCAATTTAATGAAGTTGGAGTTAAAGGCGGACAAGACGCTTTGAGTAAGGCAGCTATGATTGCTAGAGCAAAGTTGCTTGGATATAGTTCACAACTTGGTTCTAAATATAACACTCAATTGGAAAATATTCAAAAATCTGCTCTTCAAGCCGCTTCAGGATGGCAACTTGGTGATTCGTTTGACATTTCTCCATACGAACAACAGCAACAAAGGCTGTTTAATCAAGCTCAGCAAGCGAGTGAAGGTGAATTGTATTCCCTTATGGGAGATCAACCTTTGATTAATCTTTCAGATATCCGTATGGGAGCTGGAACTGCTCAAGGTGCCCTAAATCTTACTGATCTAGATGTGCTTGATGCTATTGCTAAAAGAAAATCAGTTAATGATTTGGGCCGTGGCCTTGGTTCTCAAGGATCATTCTAATGATTAAAGATCATCGTCAAATTAAAGAACGCGGACCAACTAATATTGCTAGCATTTTTGGCATTGATGACGCTATTATGCTTGCTTTGGGCGGTGGTTCGATGATAGCGAACATTGTTGGTCAAAATAAGCAAGCCAAATTAGCTAAACAACAAGCTGATGTTCAAAATGCTTTGACTGCTAGACAGCTTGATCTTGCCGATCAAGAAGCTAGAATGTCTAGAGCTAGTCAAACTGATTCTATGGGTAATAAGCTTGTTTATGACCCTATAAGCAATAGTTGGACTACAACTCTTTCTGCTCGTGGCAAGCAAATTCAAGATGCAGAAACAGAAGAAGGTTTGCGAACACTTCTTTATGACGCTCCAATGGCTCGTGGAGAAGCTCAAGCAGCCGCTCAACGTCGTAGTCAAGAAGGAAGTATTGCTGATTCACTTAAACAACAACTTCAAGATCAAATTAGTGGTAAAACGGGCTATAACGCTAACGATCTAGCCAATGTTTTGGCTCTTTCTAGAACTAAAAATCTAAATGCTGGATTTAGACAAGCTACTAAAAACTTTAATACTAATGCTGTTAGATCTGGTATGAGTGCCGGTGCAGCAGCAGACGCTCTCGCTACAGCAGGAAAAGATTATGCCGATTATGCTGATCAAACTATGGGTAATCCCGATCTTGAAGGAATTAATGCGGCCGAAGAACTAAATTCAAATAAAAGAGGTTCTCTTATTGATGCTTATTCTGCAATGGCATCAAGAGCAACTGGTTCTCCGGGATACAGTTATACTCCTAGTGGGCAATCTAGCTCATTGTCATCGTCTCTTGCTGCAATGAGAACAAATGCATTGCAAGGAACACAAGCTGCGGCTAATATGACAGGTCTAGCAGGTGCTAATTCTAGGGCTAGTTACGAAACTGTAGCTAAAAATCAGCCCAACTATAGCCAAGCTTTTGCCGATGCAGCAACTTTGTTTGACACTTCTGGTAGAAGCATTATGTCCGCTCTTACTAATAAGTATAAGAAGCGGTCTAATTCAGTAATGATGGGACCGGATATTTAAAATGGCTCGTACTCCTCTTTCTTCTAAACCAGATGCTAATTTTTATGGACTAATTCCACAAGCTCTAGCCACTTCTATGGCTCAAAGTGGAAATCCTGTTGATCGAGTTGCCATGCTTATTAAAGCACGACAAG
>NZ_JADBVE010000210.1:0-17792 GCF_020245285.1 Microcystis sp. M31BS1 | reverse complement strand
TAAGTAGGTAGGCACAATTATTTGTAGGATGGGTTAGCGGTAGCGTAACCCATGCGGGCGTTGGGTTTCATGCTTCAACCCAACCTACGTTCATTTTATATTTAATTCCACCCACCTACTTATATATTTACCTATTTCTTCCCTCGCCACAATTGACCTTGAGGATAGAAATCATCAAGACGAATATCGAATTGATCTAGGGTCAGTAATAACCGATTGGAAGGACGAAAAAGAAATAAGTTGGCCTGGGGAATTTCTAGGACTTCTTTTAACTTATCGGTATCGGGGTTAGTGGTAGTCAGGAAGTATTGTACATCAGCATTAAGACGATAATTAAGGGAAAGCAAATCACCTAAGTTAGTCCAGTCATTACCTTCGTCGCTGATAACAATGGCCTTAGGTACAGCATTAATTTTTCTGGCAACTTCGCCATTCCAATAACTAGGAACTTTTGCCCAACTGGTTTCGGAAAGAGCATTATTGAAGTTCGATATTATACTAGCAGTTAACAAAAAAGTCAAGATAATTTTACCTAAAATTTTGCCTTGATTAAGCAATTGTGACAAGAAAAAAGCTACAGTTATATAGATAGTGGGAAAAGTCGCAATTAGATAACGGGTGACAGTCGATCTAGTGGTGGTCAAAATTAGATCGGGAATGACTAAAGCTAGGAAAGGTACTAGGGTTGAGGTAATCAGAAAAGTAAAAGCTATGGGGTGATTGTAGCGATAAACTCGATAAAAAGCATAGATAATTAAGATTAAAAAAATCAGTCTATATATATAGGTGAAGATGTTATTAAAACCAAAATCGCTATCGCTAAATGGACAAGTAAAAGTTAAGAGCCATAATTTACCGAACAATCCCCAATCGAGATAGTTAACGGCAGCCCAACTGGTGGAATTAAAGGCCCTTTGAGAGTTAGTTAAAAAAACCTGTAACCAGGGTATATATAAAATTATCATTGTTAACCCAGATAACAGGAAAAATATCAAGTTATTTTTTCGCTCTGGTTTCATAACAAGATACCAAATTATCAAGGTTGCTTGAGCAAATAAGTTAAGAATAAAAAAGAGATGGGTGTAGAGTCCGAGAGTATTAGAGAAGGTGTATAAAGACCAATTAACAAGAGTTCTTTTTTTGAGGCATTTTAACAGCATTAATTGACTAATTATAGTTAACAAAACTAAAAGACTATACTGACGGGACATTTGAGCAAATATTATATCAACTGGAGAGAGTGCTAATAAAATTACTGCTAGAATTGCCGTTAACTTTGATGTAAATATTTCTAGGGATAGATAGTAAATAAATGGCAGAGAGAGAAGACTAAAAACAATCGCTAAACTGCGGGAAGAAACGGGAGAAAACCCGAATATTTTTTCCCAATAGCGAGAGATAATAAAGTATAAAGGTGGGTGTTGAGGGTCTTCTTTAGCGAGAGATTTTATTGTATCAAAAACATTACTTTTGGGTTTTAGTTGTTGAAATTTTCCTAATTCTGTGGTAGATAAAAGACGATTTTGAAAGATAGTATCAGCGATTTCCTTTGCTTGATAACCAGTGGTTCTAATGGTGGTGTAGGATTCATCATGCCAATAGACTTTTTTATCGATATTTGTGAAACGAAAAACCACACCGAGAGTTAGGATAATTGCCAAAAGTATTAAAAGCCAATTGTTTTTTTTATAATTAATATTTGCTTGCATTTTAATAATTAGAACGGCTTTGTTTAAGATTAAGAAACTTGGTAAATTCTGGTTGAAAAAGTAGCTTAATCGTGCCGGTGGGACCGTTACGGTGTTTAGTAATAATTACTTCAGCTACACCTCGATCGGGACTATCGGGGTTATAATATTCATCTCGGTATAACATCATAATTAAATCCGCATCCTGTTCGATACTATTATGGACGATGATATTATTGGCAATAAAGTTATGCAATTTATCTACTGTTAAATCATACACTTCTGTCTCTCCATCCCCTTGAATTGCCATAACTTCATCCCAATTAAAAGTTAGGTCTGAATTACTCAGAGAGCGAGGTAAAGCGATATAATTACCAATATTTAATTCATCTAATCTTTGCCAACCGTGGACAGTCAAAAATTTATGATTGGCTGTAGCTCTAATCGTGCGACCTAAACGAGTTGTTAATCGAAAAACTGGCTTAAATCCTGTGGAAAAAACCTTAGTTACCAGTGCTTTTTCTAATTTCATTGTTTCCTCATTAAGAGCAAAAACCGTAAAATTAGAGCAATTCACTAACTGACAAATTGGCACTTTAGCACGAGGTTCTGCTAACTCAACTAAACTATCACCCGCTAAACATCCCGACTCGCGTAAATCGGACATCATCGGTCTTTTATTATTGCGAGATTCCACAGCGCGACTTAACTGAGAAAGAGCAATTACTGGAGCATGAATTTCTCTCGCTAAACCCTTAAGACTGCGGGTAATTTTAGAAAGTTCCTGAACACGATTATCACCTCCTCCTTCCATTAATTGCAGATAATCGATTAAAACTAATCCCATTTGTCCCTTTTTTTCTGCCTGTAAACGCCGCACTTGGGAACGCATTTGAATCACACTTAAATTAGCACTGTCATCGATATATATGGGCAAATTTAATAACTTTTCTAGTCCCCCAAGAACCTTCTCTAAATCATTTTGTCCCAAACGGCCCGATCGAATCCGATTACTTTCGATTTTAGCCTCATTCGATAACAAACGTTGGGCTAATTGTTCCTTGGACATCTCCAAACTAAAGACAGCCACAGGTAAATTCTGTTGAGCGATATTATAAGCAATATTAAGAGCAAAAGAAGTTTTTCCCATGGAAGGCCTACCGGCGATAATAACTAAATCCGAGGGTTGTAAACCACTGGTCATCGCATCGAGATCATAAAATTGAGTTTCGATACCGGGTAGAGTTGTCGTCTCCTGCATTTTCTCAATTTCGTTAAAAGTTTCGATTAAAGTATCCCCCAGAAAAATTAAACCCTCCTGGGGTCGTTTTTGGGTGAGACGAAAAATCTTTTGTTCCGATTCATCGAAAACATTTTCTAATTCTAGCGTCGTATCTCTGGCTAACTCGATAATTTCTCCCCCGGTGGAAATTAACTGACGACGCATATATTTATCCATCACTAATTCAGCATAGCGATCGATGTTAGCAGCCGAGACAGTGCGCTCAATTAATTGTAACAATCGCGGCATTCCCCCGATTTCTTCCAGCAGATGATTATCCTGTAACCAACTGCTAACCGTCATTAAATCCGTCGGTTTTCCCTTCCCTTGTAAAGCAAGCGCCGCACGATAAATATCTTGATGGGTTTTCACATAGAAAGCTTCTGGAATTAAAAAATCACTGATTCTACCTAACGCTTTTGGATCTAGTAAAATACCACCTAAGATAGATTCTTCCGCTTCAATATTTTGGGGGGGGAGGGATTGATCGCTAATCATTGTCAATGCTGACTGTGCTTTATCATTAATTATAGTCATTGACCCTAATTAAATACAAATGTTCAGGTTAATGATCGGGGTTGGGTTTTGGGGTTTTAGGGTTTTGGGGTTTTAGTTGAAATTTCCCCACTTCCCCACTTCCCCACTTCCCCACTTCCCCACTTCCCCACACCCCTTGTAAACAGGATTTAGTATGACTTTAATGGACTCCTCTGCGCTCTCCCCGGCCGTTTACTTTATTGGTGCAGGACCCGGAGATCCGGAATTATTGACGGTAAAAGCCGATAAAATTCTCCAAAAAGCCGATGTTATCGTCTTTGCTGATTCCCTCGTCCCCAAACAGATTCTTGAGGATACTCGTCAAGATGCCGAGTTAATTCCCACCAGTAGCATCACCCTAGAAGAAATTATCCCTTTAATGATCGATCGCGTGCGTCGGGGTTTAGCGGTGGTGCGACTGCAATCGGGGGATTTAAGTCTCTATAGTGCCATCCAAGAACAAATTGAGCTTTTGACAGCAGCAGATATACCCTTTCAGCTAATCCCTGGAATTAGTGCCTTTCAAGGATTAGCGGCTAAATTGGCCCTAGAATTAACGATTCCGGAATTAGTCCAGACAATTATTCTAACCCGGGTGGAAGGAAAAGCCTCTCCCATGCCAGAAAGTGAAGAATTAGCCTCTTTAGCCGCTCATAAAGCCAGTTTATGCCTATATTTAGCCGCCCGTCACATTGACAAAGCCCAGGAAAAACTCCTACGATACTACTCACCAGAGCAACAGGTGGCCGTTTGTTTCCGTCTCGGTTGGCCCGACGAAAAAATCTGGGTTGTCCCCCTATCAGAGATGGCCCAACTAACCCATCGGGAAAATCTAACTAGAACTACCCTTTATCTTATTAGTCCCGCTTTAAACCAGATTACAGGAACTCGATCGCAACTTTATCACCCGCAACATTCCCATCTTTTCCGTCCTCGTACCTAGGTATTTTCTGGGAAATCTATCGAAAGAAACACTGGGTTTCTACCTAAAGTTAGATTTAAAGAGCGGCGATTTTGTTTACAATGGCAGTGGGAGGTAGGGCAATTTTAAAAACGTTTAAAATTAGTCTAACAATCCATGCACAGCTGCCCTATATGTTCGGGAATTACCCTTCGTCACCTTGTGGCTAGTCGTGCCTACTGGTATTGTCCTCACTGTCGTCAGGAGGTTCCTAACTTCCTTGATTGCTCCATTCCTCGCAGGGTAGAGCGAGTTAGAGCGGAAAAAACAGTCTAGATTTTTAAGTTGGTAGATGGCAATAAGACCTGTGGGATGTGTTAATTTTTAACCCATCCCACTTTATCTGTCTAGACATCCCGAGGATTGAGATGGCTCATTTCCCAAGTCACATAGGTACCGATCGGACTCCAGATCAGGTAAGGTAGGAGTAGGATGGCCGCCCAAGAAGAAACAGGGAAAACCAATAGTGCCAGAAGACAACCCAAGAAAAAACCCGTACCTCCGATAATCGTTCCCGCTTTGAGACTGCGTAGTTTACAGGTGACGGGAGTATAGGCAGTAATAGTCAATTCCACCAACAGATAAAAAGCCATCAAAAACCAGCGATTAGCCGGTTGAGCTTCCCAGACTAAATAAGCAGAAATTGCGCCACAAATATAGATAATTGTCCAGATAAGAGGGATTAATCTTTCAAAGGTTAACCAATCGGGACGACGCAAGCGCGCAAACCAACGTACATCGCGAGAATTGAGTAACCCCCCAGCTAACGCTACCAAAAATCCCACGACACCGATAAGCAACCAAGAGGGAATCATGATTTTAAGCTATCCTCCGCTAATTTTGGCTTTGTAACCCGATTCAATGAGAATTTGTAGTATTTTTTGGCGATGATCTCCTTGGATCTCAATGGTATTTTCTTTAACTGTACCACCCGTCCCGCAAGCAGTTTTTAACTGTTTTAATAATTTCGTCAGAGTTTCGGTTTGGCATTGAAAACCTGTAACTATGGTAACGGTTTTTCCCGCACGACCGGAGCGGGAGGTTTGTACTCGCACATTCTGCTGATTCGGGGGTAATTCAGGAATGGAACGCTCAAAAGCTTGAGAATTGCTTTTATCTCCAAATTCCTGATAGGCAATCCGGTTTTTTTCTTTTGATTTACTCATATAGCAATTATCATAGTGGGTTTTGGTTGTGGGGAAGTGGGGAAGTGGGGAAGTGGGGAGATGGGGAAGTTGTCTCATCACCCTATCACCCCAAAACCCTATCACCCTATCACCCTATCACCCTATCACCCTATCACCCTATCACCCTATCACCCCAAAACCCTATCACCCTATCTCCTCCTGACTCCTAAATCCTGACTACTGATAGCTCTTAATTGGTTGGACTGGTAGCGCATTTGATTAAGTTCAGCTGCCGACATTCGATCGAGATGACCTAAAATCATATTAACTCGACCTTGGGACTTTAATTTTTCTCGATGTCGTGCCAAAAAATCCCAGTAAAGAAAGTTAAAAGGACAGGCAAACTCCCCGACTCGTTCATTTTTTTTATACAGACAACCCCGACAATAATCACTCATTTTATCAATATAGTTGGCAGAGGAAGCGTAGGGTTTGGAGGCGAGAATTCCCCCATCGGCAAATTGTCCCATTCCCAGTACATTAGTCTGCATTACCCAATCGTAGGCATCGATAAAAACACTATGAAACCAGTTTTCAATCTCTTGGGGAGAGCAACCAAAAATTAAGGCAAAATTGCTCAAAATCATTAATCTTTGAATATGATGAGCATAACCGGTATTTTCCACCTGTGATAATACTTGTTTGAGGCAATTCATCTCGGTTTGATTACTATCCCAAAAGAAAGCCGGTAAGGGTTGTTGATGCTCAAACCAATTATGATTAGCGTAATCTTCTCCCAGATAATGATAAATTCCCTGCATATATTCCCGCCATCCCAACACCTGACGGATAAATCCTTCGATGCTATTTAGGGCTAAATTATCTTTTTTATAGGCAATTGCTGCCCCTTGAATCACTTCCAACGGCGTTAGTAATCCTAGATTAAGATAGGGAGATAATAGGGAATGCCAGAGGGTTTCTTCTCCCGTTATCATCCCATCTTGGTAGGGTCCAAAGTTGGGCAGACAATTAGTAATAAAATGCTCCAAAACCTGTAAAGCTTGTCTGCGGGTTACTGCCCAGCGAAAAGGTTTAATTTTTCCATATTTAGGAATATCTAAAGCTTCCACATCAGCGATAACCTGAAGGGTAATTTCATCGGGTTCAAACCAAAGAGGAGCAGCAGTTTTTAATCCATCCTTGGGCGGTTTGCGGTTTTGTTTATCAAAGTTCCATTGTCCTCCTATGGGTTGATTATCCTCGATTAAAATCTGCCATTTTTTGCGACTTTCTCGATAGAAATCCTCTAGTAATAGTCTTTTACGAGATTTAGCCCAATTATTAAAATCTGTCCTTGTCCAGAGAAAGTGATTATTATCAATTAGGGTTATAGCACAGTCTAAATTGAGATTTTTAATTAATCTAAGAAAAGGCAAATCATTAGGCATCATTATCTGTAATTCTTTAATACCTAATTGCTTAATCCAAGCAGATAAAATCGGCTCAAAATCTTCAGCAACTTCGTAGGTGACAGACCATCCTAAAGTTTTTAATTCTTCGGCAAAATGACGCATCGCCGACCAGATTAAAACTAATTTTTGCTGATGATAGGGTCTTGGTCGAATATGATTGTGGGATTCAATTAAAATAACCGGTGTTTCCTGTGAATAGGCTTGACGATTAGCTAAGGCCGCTTGTCCTGTCCATAATTGATCCCCTAAAATCCAAATGCCAATGGTCATAATTATTTCATTGCCTCTACTATTCCCCCGTATTTTTTAGCCATAATATCCGCCATTTCTCGAGCAGAAAATTTACTGGCTTTGTCGATGCTGGGGGTAAATGTCCCCGTAGGGGTTAAATAATGGGTAAATACCCCGACTTTTTTGCTAATAATCCACATATTTCTTGAAGTCAAAAATCAAAAAGGGGATGGGGTGTGGGGTGTGGGGTGTGGGGTGTGGGGAGTTTTCTCAGTGAAGTGATAACTGATAACTGATAACTGATAACTGATCACTGATAACTGATAACTGATAACTGATAACTGATAACTGATAACTGATAACTGATCACTGATCACTGATCACTGATCACTGATCACTGATCACTGATCACTGATAACTGATAACTGATAACTGATAACTGATAACTGATAACTGATAACTGATAACTGATTAGGTTTTTGTCCTGAGACTTTGAGCGCTTAGATAAAGTTGCGTCCATTCTTTGACCACTTGCGTGCGTTTACAGTTTAATTCGCAGGCGATTTCCTCAAGGGTTTTACCCGCTTTTAAGCCATCGATAACGCTTTTACCCGTGGGAGAAAGGCCAGCATAGTAAATTTGCCATTGACTGATAGTTAAGCCAAAATTATGCTCTTTCGGGCTGATTTCTAACCATTCACTGATTAATTCTGTCCCTTCCTTGAGGGCAAAAACCTTAATCGCATGATAGCCAACTTTTTCCCGGAGACGATAAATCCGTTGGACGGGAATATTCATCGCCAAGGCGATCTCATCTTGGCTTTCGCCCCCGAGATAGAGGTTAAACCAAGTCACCGCCTCCCGACTAACATTTTCCTCTAAATACTTGGCAAAACTCTCTTGAACTTTTGCCCGTTGAATTTGCGCTTCTTGGGAAGTGCGTTGATCTTCGTAGGTAGCGATCGCATTTTGATCCAGTAAACTTAAGCTATTTTCCCCCTCATCGCCACTAATTTCATCGGAGAGAATCCTGATCATTTCTTGCTGCGGCACATTAGTGATACCGCTTCTCGATTGACGACGGAGATAATTAACAAAACGATAGGCTAACAGGGGTTGATTGCGGATCGGACGCAGGGCGTATTCCTCTAGGGTGGCTAACAGCAGCCGATCGCGAGTAGCTTGATCGTTGGTACAACGAGCGATCCATGCTAACTGGGATTGCAGATAGCGATCGCTATTTAACATTTCTTGAATAACTTCCTGCAAGACATCGGCCACCGCTTGCCGACGATCGCGACTTAAGGAAACCCAAGTGCGAATTTTTTGCCGGAGAGTGACACAAGCACCGAGACGATCGATCAGGTTATGATAGGCGCGGGTGGGACTAACTTTCAGATAGCGTTGCCGCAAAATTTGCCAAAGATAGACTAATCCCCGTTTAGCGATTTCTAAATCTCTCTCATCTAAATTTTCCCAACGTTGGCTATCTTCACCGAGTAACCAATTGATAATGGTATCCCTTTGGCGATCGGTTAAGGAGTCATCTGTTTGAGAGAGGATATCTTGCCATTGTTGCCTTAACTCGTCGATTATTGTCGTCATCGAAAAATTGAGTTCCAAACCCCGTCTTTTTAGGACGGCTTTAGTTTGAATATTAGCGCATTTACACGATATATGCTAGAACCTGAGCCATGGAGAAAGCCTATCGCACCGATTTTACCCAACCCCCGACTAGAACGAACTAATCAATTAAGTCTTTTGCCGGATAAGGATTTGGGGCGCACGCATCGCTTACTAGGGTGTCCTCCCTGAAAACATGACAATTTCAAGGTTAACCAATATTTGGGAATGCACCCCCCCTACCATTTATAATTCGGGAACATTTTCCTGTTCATAATTTTTTATTAATATTCCCAAAATTTCCATTAAAGAAGCAAGAGGATGATTTTCATTTTCCCCTATTTCATCTATCAAATCATCTAACATAATTACTAATTGTTCATATTCTGATTCGTTGCGAGGGATAAAGAGTATTTGCTTTAAGTTTGTCCAGGCTTGCCGTGTTTTCTCTATATCTATCGTCGGCATTTTTTTACTCCTTCCATTTGTTTTTGTCGTATTCAGGATGAGTTAAAACTTCTCGAATATAAATTTTTTGTCGATTGTAATGAATCGCCGCTATGAGTCTAATCTTATTTCCACCTATGTTAAAGACAGTCAGTTTTCCTACTTTGTCAGCATTGGGGAAAATGGTTCTTAATTCTGCTATGGACTGAAATTGTCCTGTCTTCATTTTTTGATACCATTCTTTTAATGCTGATTTGGTTTCAGGATAATTAGGGAGGCACAATTATTTGTAGGATGGGTTAGCGGTAGCGTAAACTATGCGGGCGTTGGGTTTCATGCTTCAACCCAACCTACGTTCATCTTATATTTAATTCCACCCACCCACTTACCTTTCGGCAAATTTATTTAATTTCCTCCGACTAATAACGTGCATTTTAAGTACCTAGGCAAAATTATTTACACATGACGATCATTGCCCCGTAAGGGTTTTAGCTCGATCGGGCAGGTAATTAATTTTGCATGACTACTTATTAATAAGTCCCGAAAATATTCCCGTTAATTAGCTTTAACTTTCTGCCCGATTGTATCGGCAGTGGTAGTAGAAACCATGGCCGCCATAACTTGTTCCGGGGAAACCGTAAAAGGCAGACGATGAATGTCCGAATTAGGCTGACAGGCAATTGCGGCCGCGTGGCGCAACTGGGCAAGGGAAACATCTCTTAATCCTAAATCCTCTAGGGATTTCGGTAAACCAATTTGTTCATAAAATTGGATTAGTTGCCCCCGGGCCGATACTGCTAATTGATTACCCAAAACTATTTCTTCTAGACGCAATTGGGCGAGAATTCCGTAGGCGACTTTTTCCCCGTGGAGCGCGTGATGGCAAGCAGGAATATGGGTTAAACCATTATGAATTGCATGGGCGGCCACGGTACGACAATTAGCGCCCCCTAAACCACCAATTACTCCGGCTAATAAAACGGCGGCATCCACTACCTGTTTCCAGTCCTCCCCGCCGATATTTTCCAGAGCCTGCGGGGATTTTTGGAAAAGAATATCCCGCAAAACCCGGGCCTGTTGGACGGCAGCAATAATCAGGGTTTCTGTGGAATGACCGCTACTGACGGAAGCTTCGTACCATTTAGCGATCGCATCGCCAATACCAGCGATTAAGGTTCTTTTCGGGGCAGTTTGGATAATACCGTAATCGAGAATTAATAAATCCGGACAACGGGCTAGGGACAGATCGTAAAGAAACGCCCCTGCGTCGGAATAGACGTTAGATAGGGCTGTCCAAGCGGCACAGGTAGCGGCGGAGGTGGGAATCGTGGCGATCGGCAAATGGCACTGATGGGCGAGTAATTTGGCCGTATCGAGGGCTTTGCCGCCACCCACACCGATGATAAAATCTGCCTCATGACTCTTGACAGATGCCTTTAAATATGCTAGGGAATTTTCCGAACAATCGGGGGCGTAACTGTGATAGCTAGGAGTGAGATTTTTCAGGGGAGATGACAAAAAAGCTAAATTGCGATCGCCGCCCACCACGAGGGGACGCTTGCCCAAATCCCCTAACTTGCCGGTGGATTCTTCTAGGGCATTGTCACCCCGAATCACTTGTGCGGGGGCGATTAACAGGGGCAAAACAGCGACAGCATTGGACATTTTTTGACAACCTCAAGGATTATTGGCTAATTTTAGCGAAACTTTCGGGAAAAAGCTGTAGTTCAGGAGTATTATCCCCCGGGGCGGAGAAGGATTTTTTAATCTGTCCCAGGTACAAAGGAGCAGATAAACCGGGCTGAGGATGAACGAGAGTGCGAGCGCTAATGATAAATTGATTATTACCGCCAGCACCGGCGCGACCGGAGGAAAACAAGTCACTAGCGGCTTGTTTTAGGGTTGCTTCCACCTGCTCGGGAGTAACAGTATTGGGCAGGGAGATAACAGCTTGATTTGCTCCGTTATCATAGACAAGGGAGAATCTCACCGCTCCCGGAATTTCGGTACGGGTAAATAATCCTAACCCAAGACCGAAAATCCCCACCGTCAACACAGCCATAAAGCTAGTGACACCGACGAGACGAAAGCGGATTCCCCAACCGACGAGAAAAGCGATAATCGTAAGTACCAAAAAAACCAGCGTGGCAATACCAGACCATTGGGTGTATTTGGCGAAGTTCAGGGGAATGTCCATATTTTCTATAATACTAATTCTATGAAAACGGTTAGCATAAACCATTGTACCTATCCTGTGGTCGAAACTTTCCATTCTTTGCAGGGCGAAGGCTTTTGGACGGGAAGCAATGCTTTTTTCCTCCGTTTAGGAGGTTGCGATGTCTATTGTCCTTGGTGCGACCAAAAAGAGTCTTGGAATGCCCACCGTTATCCCCAACAATCCCTGGGGGAATTGGTAGAGATGGCAAAAGGGGCTAACCCCGCTATGGTGGTGATTACCGGGGGTGAACCTTTAATGCACAATCTTGATCCTTTGACCAAGGAATTAAAAAATCAGGGTTTACGGGTACATTTAGAAACTTCTGGCGCTCATCCTTTTACTGGGGTTTTTGATTGGGTGACTTTTTCTCCTAAAACTTATAAAATGCCCGATCCTAGTATTTATGCACGGGTAAATGAGTTAAAAATTGTCGTGGCTAATCCAGAAGATTTAGACTGGGCAGCTATGCAGGAAAGTAAGTTATCGGAAGGGGTGATCAAATATCTACAACCCGAATGGAATACAGTAGAAAGCAAAGAGTTAGTCTTTAATTATGTTCTCCGACATCCCCAATGGCGTCTCAGTCTCCAAACCCATAAGTTTTTAGGAGTCCGCTAGTCAGTTATCAGTTATCAGTTATCAGTTATCAGTTATCAGTTATCAGTTATCAGTTATCAGCTTTTTTCTCCTTCCTCCCATCTCCCCCCGCAACGCGCACGAAGTGGTCTCCCCACTCCCCCATCTCCCCACTCCCCCCCGCAACGCGCACGAAGTGGTCTCCCCATCTCCCCAATTCATAATTCCCAACCCCTAATTGACTAACAAGAGGTTAAATACTATGTCTAACAACAATTCTGAACGAGTAGTGCGTCGTGGTCGAGTTTTTCCGGAGATTCAATCTACCGAGGAAGAAAAGGCCAAACATCGCGCCCGACAATTAGAATTTTATCATCGTTGTTGGCCGATTTTTCAGAGTTTACAGCCCCGGTTAATGAAACATTATTATGGTTGGTACATTGCGATCGAACCCGATAGCGGCGATTATTTTATCGATCCCGACAAAGAAGTGGCCAGTAAAAAAGCAAGGGCAAAATATCCCGACAAAATCCATCATATCTTTGGCATTAATGAAACTGGAGTTAGTGGCAGAATATGATGGAAGGGAGATTTGGAGAAAATGGTCAAATTTATTTTGATATCGATTTAGTCAGCCCTAATGGTCTGGTGTTACCTGTAGAAGCTATGCTAGATACTGGTTTCACGGAGTTTTGTGTTATGAATGACCAAGATGCTCGCAGTCTTGAATGGCCATTTTTAAACCAAGATAAGTTACGCACTGCCCAAGGAGAAGCATTTTTTGATATATATTTAGGCAGAGTAAGAATTGATGGTCAGGAATACGAAATTCCCGTCTTTGCAGGGGAGGCAATTCAGGAGATTTTGTTAGGTTCCCAGTGGCTCAAACAATTTATCTTAGTAGCTAATTATCAACAAACACAGGTGACATTAGGATAATGACAAAAAAGGCGATTATTTTACTTTCTGGGGGATTAGATTCAGCGACAACAGCAGCGATCGCTTTAGCTGCTGGTTATCAATTAATCGCCCTTTCCTTTCGTTATGGACAAAGACACGAGCGGGAATTAGCAGCGGCGAAAAAAATTGCTAATTTCCTCGATATTAAAGAACATCATCTGATCGAAGTCAATCTATCTTTGTGGGGAGGTTCCGCTTTAACGGATCAATCTATTGCTATTCCCCAAGAGGGAATTAACCCGAATATTATCCCGATTACCTATGTGCCGGGGAGAAATACAGTTTTTATTTCGATCGCTCTTTCTTTAGCAGAAGCAAGGGAAGCGGAGGCGATATATTTAGGAATTAATGCGGTGGATTATTCCGGTTATCCCGATTGTCGTCCCCAGTATTTAGAGGCCTTTCAAACTTTAGCTAATTTATCATCGAAAGCGGGTTTAGAAGGGAAAGCACCCCAATTAATTGCCCCTTTGGTGATGGATAGTAAGGTAGATATCGTCCGTCGTGCCGTTAGTTTAGGGGTTCCCATTGCTGATACTTGGTCTTGTTATCAAGGAGAAGTTGAACCCTGCGGTTTATGCGATTCCTGTCGCATCAGAGATCAGGCTTTAATTGAGGCCGGTTATCCCGAATTAGCCACTCCCCTGTTGAAACAGTCGGGGAAAATAGGGAGGATAGTGAAAAATGGAGATAATCTAGGCAATTAAATGTTCAATAAGGATTTTACTGCCGATTAATATTAAAACTAAACCGCCGAGAATTTCCACCTTTTGGCTAAATAAATTACCGAATTTATGCCCGATAAAAACAGCTATAAAACATAAAGCAAAGGTAATAGAACCGATGACAGTGCAAGCTAAAAGTAAGGGAGTTTTAATCATCGATAAACCCAAACCAACTACTAAAGCATCGATGCTAGTAGCGATCGCTAATCCGATTAAAGTATAGGAATCTAGAGGATTAAATTTTTTTTCCTCGTCATCATTTTGAACAGCTTCGTAGATCATTTTACTGCCGATCGCCCCTAAAATAATAAAAGCGATCCAGTGGTCAAAAGAGGCGAGGAAATCGCGACAAGTTAGACCAATACCCCAACCGATCATCGGCATAATCGCTTGAAATCCCCCAAAAAACAAAGCAATTTTCAAAGCCTTATTAACATGAATATGACGAATCATCAGGCCACTGGTCAGAGAAACGGCCACGGCATCGGCGGCTAATCCCACGGCTACAAAGGAAATGGTCAAAAGTTCGAGTGAAGTAAACATCTATATTTGTTTATCCTTATAATTTCCCCTTATCTTAACTAATTTTTCCCCAAAAAACTTTCATATTTATCTCATGATCCTCTCATTTATCTATCATTTCTCTAACCTAAGTAGGTAGGCGTTAAAAGTTGTCAGATCCCCCCGCCTATCGGCACCCCCCTTATCAAGGGGGGCAGGGGGGATCGAACCTAAAATCCATTTTTAATTTAATTATAACCAGCTACTTAATTAGTGAGAGGATCGAATTGAAAACGTTTAAAAGCATATTACTGGTTCCTCACCGATCGCCTGCACCTGATCGATCGCTTCTGGGGTAAAACTGATGATATCCTCAGCTTATAGGACTTTTGCGCCCGCTACTGCGATTTTATCAGGAAATTCAGCCGTAGGAGTCCGACTAACCGGTTTTCGGAGTTAACCAACCAATGCTGCTGTTTCATAAATTCCCCCGAATTTTTTCCCAGACAAAGTTAAGGAAGATACCTTTTTCCCATCATCGATCATCCCATCTGCTTTTAAGGGGGCTAACGCTACCATATAGGAAAAGTGCCAAGTAAAAAATCATGATAATTTCGAGAATTACCGGAGAATGAGGTGGGAGAGAACGGTGATAAAATTAGCTAATTGACTCCCCTAACTTAAACACCCCATAACCGCTCACCGAAAACATGGCTGACTTTTTTAACACCTATGGTTTTTTAATTGTTTCAATGATATTTGGAGCCAGCTTAGGCCTTTCAGTTTATCTGCCCTTAATGGCCGGTCAATTATCCTTAGCAACCCCCGGTTTTTACGCTTTAGGTGGTTATGTGGCTGCCATTCTTTCCACGAAAGTTTTTACTAATACCGGTAGCAATTATCCCCTGGCTTTGGTCTTTTTAGAAATGTTAATTGCTGGCATTATTGCGGGAATATTAGCCATAGTTTTAGGTATTCCTGTTCTCCGTTTGCGAGGTATTTATTTAGCTATTGCCACGATCGCTTGGGTAGAAATTTTGAGAATTATTGCCCTTAATCTCGAGATAACCGGCGGTGCGGTCGGTATTTTTGCCATTCCCCAACCTTTCACCACTCAATTAGCCTACCTTTGGCTGGCTTTGCCCCTCTTATTCCTAACTATGCTGTTTCTCTACCGGTTAGAAAACATCAAAATTGGTCGGGCATTTAATGCCATTCGTGCCGATGAATTGGCCGCTGCGTCCATGGGAATTAATCCCACCTATCACAAAGTTTTATCCTTCACTTTCGGGGCGGTTTTAGCGGCAGTTGTGGGAGCGGTAAGCGCCCATTTTCTCAATACTTGGAATTCTCGTCAGGGAACTTTTGATGCCAGTATTATTTTCTTGGCTTTCGTTTTAATTGGTGGTTCAAGAACTTTTGTCGGGCCGGTGGTGGGAGGCATTGTTTTAACTGCTTTGCCCGAAGTTTTACGCGCCCTCGGTGGCGTGAATGGTTTACCAATTTGGTTAGGTAATTTCTTGCGCGATGGTCGTTTGATTATTTTTGGAATTTTAATTGTTTTGGGAACTATTTTTTATCCCCAAGGCTTAATTACACCTGAATTAATCAAAAAACTAATGCCTTTTAAAAGACGTTCCTCTCTTAGTCAAGTTGATTCCTAATTACAGTGATCAGTGATCAGTTATCAGTGATCACTGATCAGATTTTAGTTTTCAGGTAATTGATTACTGTTTACTGTTCACAGCAAAAAACTCCCCAGTCCCTACTCCTGTCTCCTAACCCACCCTGCTGATACGGATATCCCCCTTCCGGCTAATGTAAAGAAAACGTTACAGCCGTAGGTTGGGTTGAGCTATTATTATTGAGCAGGTATTACCAATCGGCTCAAAAGGCGAAACCCAACCAAGATTGTGAAAATATTCCAGGAAGTTGTTGGGTTTCCTTGGGTCAACCCAACCTACGAGTTTTACTGAATGAAGGGGCATTTATGGTATTTTTAGAAACAATTTAGCCAGCTTTTGTGGTTTCTTTTTCGGTAGATTGGGAAGGTTTTAGTTTGCGTTTGAAGAAAATACCATACAAGATCATGTTATCGCACTAAGGGAAAATTTTATAAATTTCTTGGCGATGAGCAACTCGTTGATAGATAATGGTTTGATGATTTGACCTCTCCCCCAACCCCTCTGGGAGCAGGAGAGGGGAGTTAGTCTGGATTCATTGGTAGCCTTATTCGTCTTCGTTTCTTAAAGGTATAATTCCTTTAAGAATCTTTCCTCTAATAATCAAATAGGCAGGAAAACAATACACCCAAAGTAGAAATACAAACAAAAAAACTGACCATGAATTACCAAATGATGGTACGAATGATCCTGTAATTTTATACTTATGAAGTTCTATTCTATGGGAATCAATTGCTGCCCAAAGTGCTGTCACTAAGACAACTCCACCCATGATAGAAATTCCTGTAATCTTGTCAAGACCAATGACAACAACCAAAATCAACAATGTTAGTAAAAGTGAATTTCTCCAACCCATAATGAATATTAATCTTTTTAGTAGTGTTTCTATCGAATCGAGATAGACTCGCGCATCCTTGCCCATGCCATTGTTGAAATTGCGGGTAGTGCGATCGCTTCTTCGTAGCTAGGTAAAGCAACACCCCAACCCAACACCAAAGGGAGATAGCGGAAGCATACACACTACCCCCACAACTGTAGCAAAAGTTACAATTTAATAAATCTTTATATTCTTCTCCCTAGCTTAGGGATTCACAGGGGAAAGAGTTTCAGGTATTTTCCCCTGTTTTACTGCTTCTCAGGCGACCTATCGCCTTCCGTGAGGGATTGTGGCGCGGTGTGTCAGATTCGGTAATAGGGTTCAAAATTTCGCTAACCGCTACTTGAGCCATAGCGTTTTCCCTTAAGCAGAATTCACGCCGCCTCCAGTTCATAATGCAATACCAGAAGCTCATCAGAGCAACTCGATTCGCAATTGGCGGCCTATCACAGAAGCCGCCCCTCGGCTGATGTAAAAGATGACCCGTGCGATGCGCCCGCCAGTAGGGGCAATTCATGAATTGCCCCTACTCCCCACCTTCTGTTGTCTTTGTCCTCTAGTGTTATCAGAGTGATAAATTCTTGACATCCTCACCGCCGTAAACGGACGGTGATTCCCAAACCTCACGATTTGGGTTTCTGCTTCTTTCCCTTGCGGGGTTCCGCACCTGCCTGAACAGATTTACTCTGTTCTGGTCTTATGGTCGCTCTACAGACTGACACCGCAAGCCCTGCGGCCAAAATGTTTTTACTAGCGTTAACATCTCGGTCATGGTGTGTCCCACAGTCTGGACAATCCCATTCTCGAACATTTAACGGCATCTTTTCGACAATATGCCCGCAATTACTACACCTTTTAGAGCTAGGAAACCATCTATCTATTTCG